>JAGYMT010000134.1 GCA_018400335.1 Kiritimatiellia bacterium
GATGTCCTTGCCGACTGGCTCCACGCCAGGCAGGAAGATCAGCGGGGTCTCGGGCAGTTCGTCGCCGGTGGCATTGATTGCCATGCGGCACAGTTCCGGCTTGTCGATCAGCGGGGCCAGGTGGGGCCACTTGCGGGCGACTGCATCGCGCAGGGCCTTCTCGCTGTTGTCGTCGTCGAGCTTGGTCAGGTCGATCTCATTGACATAGCGCCCGGTCTTGGCGTCAACTTCCACCTCGATCAGCCGCAGCAGCCCCTTGCGCACCAGTCCATCCATTTCGGGGGCATAGTTGTATTCCTTGCCGTCGGCAACCCGCCGCAGCACCTTGATTTTCTTCGTATCACTCATGGTCAAGCCTTCCGTTTCTCGTTTGTAAAAGCGGTAAATCCCGCCGCGTGCGGCGAACCGTCACGCGGCAGGCCCGTTATGGCTTTCAGTCATACGGGATGATTTCGGCCTGCAACTGCAGCACAGCGGCATCCAGGGCGGCCACTGCCGTCAGGCAGATGTACGCGCCGGTCGCGCCGGTCGCATAGCCCTTGGCTGCCAGGTCCGCAGCCCCGGTCACACTGTCGGCGTGGGTCAGCGCATTCACGTCGGCCCCGTCGATCAGCCCGTCGGCGTCCACCGGGGTAACACCGGCATCCGAGAAGATACCAACGTCCACCGTCGCCGCACCGCCCTCAACCGTCAGCACTTCGAGCTTGGTATTCACCAGACGGTGCCGGGGCGGGATGAACAGCAACGTGGCAATATCAGCCGCGCCCATGTTCACCGCGTTCGTGTCCAGCAGCGCCGTCATGATATGCACGGGCCTGGACGTATAATTCGAGAGCTTCGTCGCCGTGGACGAAACCAGATCTTTAACAGCCATCTTCCTACTCCTTCTTTTTCCTCGTTCTCTTGCGTCGTTTCCGGTTGCCGCCCCGCCGGTGCATCCAGCGGGGCGGCCCGATCCGGATTATGATCAGGTCTTGGAGATGAACAGATGACCGAGGGCGGTCGGCTGCATCACCTCGAAGCCATAGCTTTGCAGCGAGCGGATGATCTCGCCGAACGTATCCTGGTTCTTCAGGCGTTCGCTCTTCGTGAGCTGCGTGGCGAACGTGATCGCGCTCTTGTGCCCGAACATCCCGTTCCAGGCCCGCTTGCCGCTGCCGGCGTCCGTAACGGAGAGCAGATTGCGGCTCGAGAAAATCTCGAAACGATCAATCATACCGATACGGCCATTACGCAGCGTCGAAACGCTGTCACCGGTGATGCTCGCATCACGCAGTTCCGACTTTTTGATCATCGCCGTCGCCCAGGTCGGCAGCACGATCCAGCGCCCGTCGTCCGGGATGTTCTGCTGGTCGAGCACGTCGCCCCAGTTGATGATGTCGTCGATGATGTCGGTTTTAACCAGCGTCCTGGGTGCGCCCGTCGCGCCCAGGTTGTAATCTTCGGTATCCGCACCGGCGTTCGCGCCCGCATTGGCGGCGTCCGCGCTGGCGAACACTTCCGAGAGCACGATGTGTTCAATATCGCGCTTGGTGATCTGCGACAGGTGATCAGACCACTTGTTGACGTAATCGAGGCTTTTCATCGCCTGCGACTTATCAATGTAGTCAGCCGGGAACGCGAAATAGCGCCCGCGGTTGATCAACAGTTCACGCACCGCGCTTTCGAGCTCATCGTGTTGCAGCTTCTGCCCCTTGATGTACTCATGCGAGGCACCGCCCTGCAGGTAGTTCACCTCAACCGCGTCGCCGTGCTCCTTGATCTCACCTTCGAATTCGGTGTTGCTGATTGCAGCCAGCACCGTGCTCAAGTAGAAAAACTTGAGGAACTTCTTCGCCCAGATCGTCGGGATCAGGGTACCGCTATGGCTCTGCGAGCCTTGTGTCACTGGAAACGCCATTTCATTACCTCACTTTACTTTCTTGCCTCGTGGGCAAAGCGGCACACGAGATCCCGGATGGATCAACCCTTGACCCGTCCTTCGCTCAACGCCTTGTCCAGTTCAGCCTCAATTTTCTGCGCCCGCTTGCTTCCCAGGCCATACGTGCCACGCGCGACGTTTTCCATCAGCCGGCTGTATTCCGCCACGGTGTAGGTCCGTTTGACTCCAGGAGCCGGACTGGGTGCCGCTTGCGGGGCAACCTGTGCCTCGATGGGTGTCGTTGCAGCCGGTTGGCTGGTCGGTTTCGCGGGAGTCGCCCCGTCACCCTTGCGGGCACGGAACGCATTAAACACGCCCGAGACCTGCACGGCATTCATGCCGCTTTGTCCCCGGTCGATAATCTCCTGCCAGGTCAAGCCACTGTTGGGCTCGATCGTATCGCAGAACTCGGCAAACGCCTTATCCCCGTTGATTTCCCGCCAATCGGGCGCCAGGCCGTCGAGTTCGCCAAGAAACGTCTGGCGGGCCTGCTGCTGCAATGCAGCCGCAGCGCTATCCGCCTTCGTCCTGACATCCCCGATTTCGCTGGCAACCATCTTGCGGGCGATCTTCTCGGCCACACTGATCATGTCGGTCCCGTACTCCCGTTCGTCTGCCGTCAGGTCGTAGGGATTATCCGGATCAGTCGCCTTGGGAAGGTCGGCCTTCGGGCTGGCTGGTGTCGCGGCGTTGGCCGGGGCTTCTGTGCCTCCTGCCGGTGCCTGCGCCAGTTTTGCCTTGAGGTCGGTGTTTTCCCGTTTCAGGTCGGCAACCTCGCGTGCGCCCCGTGGGATTTCAGCATTGTACTTCCCCATCAGGGTCTTGTACTGGCTTTCAGCCCGTTCGGCGCGTGCGGTTGCTTCCGCGAGTTGCTGTTCGAGCGTCCCAGGCCCTTTTGGGCCTTCCTGCGGCTGGGGTGGAGTGTCGCCGTCGGCGGGAGGCATAGGATCGTCAGCCGGTGGGGCTGGCGGCTCTGCCGGTTCGCTTATCGGCGGTTCCGGGGCATCGGGATCATCCACAACCGCGGGAATCACATCGTCAGGTGTCTGCACACCCTCCATGTATTCGCGTTCCGCTGCTTCTTCCTCTGCCCGCAGTTTCGCGGGTACGTGCTCGTTTGCGTCATTTGCCATGTTCTGCGTCTCCTTTGCGTGCCTGTCGCGCCTCTTTGCGGTATTCCTTTCGGGGCCGCCGTCGCCGGTCTACGCTCTGCGTGTCTTTGTATGCGGGTGGCACCTTGCCCCCCGCGCAAAATCAAAAATCGGTTCCTACTATTCTGGGGTGTCCTGTCGGGATGGCGCTGTGCGGGAAACCGCCTGCCAGTGGTTCCTCATAGGGGCCAGAGAAGCCCTCGTCCCGCTCCTGCTCGCGTTCTTTCAGGGTCTTGAATAAATCAGCGGCCCCGGCCATTAGCTCCTGCACTTCCAACCAAACCTGCGCGCGCCCGCTGTTTTCCTCTCTCGTTGCACTGGCCCCGCGCGCAATCGCCGCGCGCCGGTCCGTGTCGGCATTGGCCGCGATCATGTGCAGGATGATGTGGAACTGGTCCGGCATCTGTTCCTGCACCTGGGCGATGGCTTCAATCTGTTCCTGGGTTGCCGCTGTCATGGTTTTTCCTCCTTGCCGGTGGGTTGTTCATCTGCCGCCGCTGCCGTCGCGGCCGCTGCCGCCTCGTCATCGGTCATCAGCGGGCGCATTTTGCCGACGATCAGCCGGGCGGCCATGGGGAAGCGCACCAGGAAGGGAAGGCTGTTGAGCGTCCCGATAAAGGTCGCCTGCATCACGGCCATATTGGCCAGGGCCTTGTGGAAAAGCCGCCGGGCGTTGTGCTCGGCAATCTTCACACCGCCGCGTTTGAGTTTGCGCTGGTAGTTACTGCCCATTGACTAGGTACTCCTGGGGTTGTGGGATTACTGGTCCGTCCGGGGCCGGTTGCTGCTGGTCCGGCGGTGTCATCCCGCCCGCCAGTTCGGTTTCCTGCTGCATTTCGCGCGCCTTGATCATTTCGCGCGCCTTGCGTTGCAGTACGCTCTTTTCCGGGACAATCTCGGTTGTATCGAGCGAGAGCTCCCCGGCCACCGCCCGAAGCACGGCCGCGCGGCCTTCCGCGCCGATAATCGCCATGTCAGTCGGGTTGTTGGTCGTGTTCAGGAACTCTTGACGACGTTGCAGGATGGTTTCCTTCTGGATCAGGTGCAGGGCGCCGCGCGCCTCAATCGTGCAATCGCCTTTCAGGTGCGCCCACTTCTCGTCATCCAGATAAACCAGGTTGTGGTGATAGAGGTCTTTTACGGTGGGCCGGATCATGCCCCGGTCGATGTTACCCAGGCTGCGTTTGATGCCCTTGTGGCTGGCGCTCATCAGCATCGAGAGCCCGCTGGCCGTCTTGGCTGCGCCGCCTACGTCCTGGTCCCCGGTTATATAACGCGGCACCAGCGTGCGATTGTCCGCCGCCGTCTCGAAGTGTTCGAGCGTCTTGAGGTACTGCGGCACGTTGACGCTCGCCTGCCAATACTCGACCGGCTTGCGGCCCGTCGCCCCGGCGGCAATCTTGTTGCCGTTGTAATGCCACTGTTTGCCGGGGTAGTCCTCGCGCGGGCACTTGGGATCCAGCACGTCAATGTCCACGATCGAGCGAACCCGCGAGGCCTCCGCCTGGCCATTCATCATCTGGCGCGACGTGTTGTTGTAGCCCTTCTGCGCGTCAGCCATCTTCTCAAGCATCGACCGGCCCCAGATCGAACCGGAAACCGCCACAAAGGCGGACGTGTGATACGGCCGCCGCCCCAGTGGGTGCGGATTGAGGATGCAGCGGACCACATACGAGCCGATCAGGATTGACTGGACCTCGTAATAGTGCGTGGGCTGGATTTCTTCCTCGGTCGCGCCCTTCTTCTCCATGCCCCACTCGATAAGCGCACTGCCCGGCACGCTGCCCCAGTATCCCACCGCCCATACCGCGGAGGGCGAGGCACCCGCGTTGATTGTCTCGTCGCGCGACTCCTGCAACGCCTGACTGCTGGCCTGGTCGCTCTGTTCAACCGTCAGCGTGCCTTCAGGAGCTGCCAGCACAGCCTCGATCTGCGCCTGATTCCAGCCGGGGTTACCGATCTGCGCCTGCAGCGTCGAACGTTCAATCTGCATGAGCTCGCAGATATAACCCTCTTGCGTGTTGCCGATGTTCGGGGCCGGGAAGAATTTGAACGGGTCCACGCGCTCCCACTTGTGCTGGATAACCTCCTGCATCTGCACAACACCGTCAACCCATTGCAGCACTTTCTCGCGGTGCAACACGGGGCCTTTGAGAATACAGGCCGGATACATGGCGTAGTCGCGCACACACTCATCGAACGCAGTGGAGAAGCCTCCCTCTGTCATCTGGTCGCGAATTTTCTGTTCCATCGCGTCCGCGCGGGACTTGGCCTGCTGGTAGAGTTCCTCTTGAGCCATGTCGAACGCATTGCTCGCGGCCTCGTAAACCTCGGTCGGCGTCATGGTCACGCCCATGTTCAGCGCATCCTGGTATGCCTGCGAGACTTCCTCGACAATCGCCGATTTCCGGTCTTCCGGTAATTCCGGTACCGGCGTGGGGATCAGTGCAAAGGGAATCTCGCCGTCTGCATTGATGGCATCGGAGATCCACGCTTCCAGGGCATCTGTCTTGGTCTCGGAGATGTTGAAATAGTCCTTGCAGCCGCCCGCCTTGGCAATCTTCGCCTTGGTCGCCGCGTCATACTCGCCCGCCTTCTGGTCCCGGCACGCGATCAATCGCGGGGTGATGTACATGTCCTTGTGCTGCCGCGCCTGGGAGTAGTGCGTGCGGATATGCCCGGCAATAGCCAGCATCTGCGGTCCCATCGCCTCGCGTTCGGCATCCTCTGCCGTCTGCTGGTTCTGGGCTCGCTTCTCAAGCTGCGCGTTG
>JAGYMT010000135.1 GCA_018400335.1 Kiritimatiellia bacterium
CTGACCTCTGACCTCTGTCCTCTGACCTCCGACCTCCGACCTCTGTCCTCTGACCTCTCCGTTGGCATGCGCGAAAACCGATGCCTTGACTCTTCTCGTTTTTCATGGCAGAAACACGGAATTAAGGCACTAACGGCTGGGTAGTAGTCAGAGGAAGAGCGGGCAGGGTTGCGAATGCGATCTCCGCGTTCCCGCGCGGGGGCTTTCTCACCCGGCGCCGGCTATCGGCTCCTCGGTCTCGGTCCGGTCGGTCATGTTCTTCACGCGAATGACGCCCCGCGCGACGTCGTCGGGTCCGATGTAGACGGCGTTCAGGCACGATCCGTTTCCCGATCTGGCGAAAAATTGTTTTGCTTTTTCGGCGTGAAGCCCGAGGTCAACGCGGCTGCCCGCCGCGCGCAGGCGATGGGCCAGGGTGATCGCCGCAGTCCGCTGTGCGTCCTCCATGTAGCCGATGGCGAAGTCGGTGTGCTCCGTTGAACGCGGACCCTGCTCCTTCCGGGCGAGCAGCTCGCCGATGACCACGTCCCCGAAGCCAAGACCGACCGCGGTCAGCGGGCTTGCGCCCATATCCTCCATCAGCCTGTCGTAGCGGCCGCCGCCGAAGACGGCCCTGAATTCGCGGGCGGCATCAAAAGCTTCGAACACGATCCCCGTGTAGTAGTCCAGCCCTCGCACGATGGTGGGGTCGAATTTCACGCTGTCACGCAGGCCGTAGAGGGCAAGGTTGTCAAGCAGGTCGCTTACGCCCCGCAGGGATGGCGGCATTCCGCCGAGCAGATTCGCGGCCTCCTCGACAGAGGCGATGGCCGCGACCCGGAACACGGATTCAATCCCGCTCTGGTCAAGCCCGCCATTACTGAGAAGCGTGACTATTGAATCGTCATCCAGTTTGCCCTTCTTGTCCAGGGCCGGGAAAACCACGGGTTGTTTGTCAGGCGCGATGCCGATCACGGAAAGCATGTCGGAAAGCAAAGCGCGGCTGCTCAGATGCACGAACACTTCGCCTGGCTGCAGACCCAGGAGCGAAAGCGAGTGAAGCGCGCACGCTATGATTTCGGTCTCGGCCGAAACCGAGGGCTCGCCAACCACGTCGAGGTTCCACTGGTAGTGTTCGCGCTTCCTGCCGCGGCTGGTGCGCTCATACCTGAAGCACTGTGCAATGGCGAACCACTTCAAGGGAAATGAGAGCGAACCCTGCCTCGCGGCTATCATGCGGGCAAGGGTGGGGGTCATCTCCGGGCGAAGCGCCAGGTCGCGGTCATTCTTGTCGCGAAAAGCATAAACCTGCTCGACGATTTCCTGTCCGCTCTTGTGCTTGAGCAGATCAAGCGTTTCGACCACGCAGGAATCGTACTGGCGGAACCCGAACCGGCGCGCAGCGCGGGACCATGCGTCGAAAACGGCGTTGCGCAATTCCACCTGTTCGGGGTAGAAGTCTCGCATGCCGCGGGGAGCTTCGAAACGAATCCTCATCTACTTAATGCGGGCCTTCATAATCCGGCCCATCTTGAACTTGACCACCTTGCGAGTGGGGATCGTGACAACGTGGCTGGGCTTATTTGGGTTGCGGCCGATGCGCGACTTGCGCACGCGGACCTCGAACACTCCGAAATTCCTGAACTCGACGTTATCGCCTTTGGCAAGGGCCGCGACAATGTAGTCCAGCGTCTTCTGCAGAACGGTAAAAACGTCCTGCTGAATCAATCCCGTATCCTTGGAGATGCGTACCACCAGATCTCGCTTCGTCATAACCTTCTCCTGTCAATTTTGCCAGTAACCAATGAATCAAGTCACGCTATTACAAACAATTAAAACGGTCAAGAAAAAAAAACAGCTTGGGAAAATGGGATTTAGTTTGATTTTTACGGGACCGCGTAGCAAACTCTCCCTGTATCTCGACTGGTGCGGAAATATTTCCTACAGGGAACATATGGCCGTCTGATTTTTCAAAGTTTTTTCTGGCATCTGCCATGGACGACCTGCTAATAATAATCAGTCGTTGCAGGTTAATATTGATTTCCCGAATTGGAAGGGAGGTGTTGTGATGATAAAGCCGGAAGCGCTTGTTCGGTGGACACGTGAAAACGCTGTTGAACTGTATGGGATACGCAATTGGGGCCTCGGATATTTTGATGTTTCGGAAAGCGGCGAGGTGGTCGTGAAGCCGGGCGGGCCCAACGGGGATGCCAGCATCAGCATCATGGAGCTCATTTCAGGGCTCAAGGCGCGCGGTCTCAACGTGCCGGTGCTGCTCCGATTCGCCGACATTCTCGCCTCGCGCATATCGGATGTCTACGATTCTTTCAATAAGGCGATCAAGGAGTACGGGTATCAGGGCAGGTATCAGGGCGTCTACCCGATTAAGGTCAACCAGCAGAAGGAAGTGGTCGCCGAGATCGTCGAGTTCGGGCGCAAGTATCATCACGGGCTGGAGGCCGGCAGTAAGGCTGAGCTTATAGCGGCCATATCAAGTTCCACCGATCCCGAGGCGCTGATTGTGTGTAACGGCTACAAGGACAGTGAGTTTATTGATTTGGCGCTTTACGCCCTCAAGATGGGGCTGCAAACCGTGCTCGTTATTGAAATGCCCGACGAGATAACGACTATTCTCGAACGCGCCAGACGATTGAACATCAGGCCGAGACTCGGGGTGCGCGTTAAACTGGCGAGCCGGGCTGGCGGCAGGTGGGACGGTTCAGGGGGGGACCGAAGCATGTTCGGCGTCAGCGCCTCTCAAATCATAACTCTCATTGATCAGTTGAGGGATGCGGAAATGCTCGACTGCCTCCAGATGCTTCATTATCATCTGGGCTCCCAGATTTCCAACATCCGTAATATAAGAACGGCGCTCACCGAGGCGTGCCGCTTCTATCTTGAGATGAAGAGGGAAGGCGCCGCGATGGGAATGATAAATATCGGCGGCGGGCTCGCCGTTGACTACGACGGATCGCACACCAATTTCGCAAGCAGCAGGAATTACACGGAACAGGAGTATGCTGCCGACGTTGTCGAAGTCATAATGAACACCCTTAACGGGTCCGGAGTCGAGCATCCCATGATAGTCAACGAGTCCGGAAGGGCGACCGTGGCCCACCACTCGGTGCTGGTCTTCAATATTCTCGACGCCAGCAGGTTTGAGCCCGGCGAACTGCCGGACGATCTTCTTCAGAAGGATCATCCGATGCTGAAGAACCTCGTTGAGGTACGGAACACGCTTTCACCGAAGAATCTTCAGGAATGCTACCATGACGCAGTCTACTACAGGGACGAGATCCGGTCACTTTTCCTTCACGGCAACTTGACGCTGCGCGAGCGGTCCGTGGGGGAGAGTCTTTTCTGGGATATCATCTGCAGGATTGCCGCGGCGACCAAGGAGCACAAATACGTGCCGGACGAGCTTCAGGGCCTGGGCGAAGCGCTGGCCGACCTCTATTACGGCAACTTCAGCGTGTTCCAGTCCCTTCCGGATGCATGGGCAATTGACCACCTGTTCCCGATCATGCCGCTTCACCGGCTGTGCGAGATGCCTACGCGCCAGGCCACGATAGCGGATATCACCTGCGATTCCGACGGCAAGATAAACAGGTTCATTGATCTTCACGATGTTAAGCACACGCTGCCCGTTCACGAACTGGGCGAGGACGACTACTACCTTGGCGTGTTTCTCGTGGGCGCCTACCAGGAGACGCTCGGCGATCTTCACAACCTTCTCGGCGATACGAATGTCCTGCACGTTCGCGCAGGCGCGGACGGGAAGGTGGAATACCTTGTCGAGATTGCCGGGGACACTGTCGCCGACGTGCTTTCCGTCGTGGAATACGATCCCGGCGAGATGGTGAACCGCCTGAGGAATACCGCCGAACAGGCCGTCCGGCAGGGACGCATCAGCGCCGACGAGAGGCGAGAGATCATGTCTGCGTTCGAATCAGGAATGCGGGGCTACACCTATTTCGAAAGTTGAGCCATGTTTATTCGGCGTTTTCTTGAAATGGATCAGGACAGCGCGGATGACCCTTTTGCACCTTATGCCGTTCTGCCGCTTCCTTATGAGCGCTCCACGAGTTTCGGGAAGGGCACGGCCGCGGCGCCGGCCGCGATTCTCGATGCCAGCGTGCAGATCGAGATGTTCGATGATGAGTCTCTCGAACCGCTGCGGTTAAAGGTCCGGACTCTCCCCGAGGTTGACTGCTCTTCGGGAACGGAGCGTGAAGCGCTCGACTTGATTCGCGCGGCGGCGGAAGGCGCTTTTTCCGGAAGGAAAAGCTTTCTGTTGGGGCTCGGCGGTGAGCACACCGTAACTGCGCCGCTGGTGGAGGCGTGCCGCGCCGCGCACGGCGCCTTTTCCGTGCTTCAGCTCGACGCGCATCTCGATCTTCGAGACAGCTATCAGGGCACGGCCTTTTCCCACGCCTGCGTCATGAGACGTGTGATGGAAATAGGCATTCCCGTAACCCATGTCGGGATCAGGAGCTTGTGCGACGAGGAATATGAGCTTGTCTTGGCTGATGGTTTAAAGGTATTCTGGGGACGTTCGATAAATTGTGCCGGGGACGATGCGTGGATGGATGATGTCGTTGCGTGTTTGGGATCCCATGTGTACGTCACTATTGACGCCGACTGCCTGGACCCCTCGGTTATGCCTGGAACCGGAACGCCTGAGCCCGGCGGCCTGTCGTGGCGACAGCTCACAGCCTTGTTGAGAAAGGTTTGTTTTTCAAGAAACGTCGTTTCGGCGGATATCGTGGAGGTGGCGCCCATACCCGGCTGTGTTGTGTCGGAGTATGCGGCGGCCAGGCTGGCCGCTAAGCTGATGACTTATCACTCGGCGGCTGCCGGACATCATGTTGGTGAACGATGAATCACGAAGACCATCAGAATAGCCCGCAAAGCCGGAGGATGATCGCCTTCCTGTTTGTCGTGGTCGCGGCGCTCTCAGTGTCCGGGTGCGCGCCTGTTATCAGGAAGGCCAATGGAATACGTGTTTTTTCCGACGTTATGACCGGCGAGAGGCAGGTTTCCATAACAACCCGCAACAAGTCGAGGATTGCTCAGATAGCGAAATACGATCAAGAACCTGATGTGCGGGCCGCCGCGGCGAGGCGGGTGTCGGATCAGGAGCTTCTCGTTGATATCGCTTCGTTCGACCCGGACCTTGATGTGCGACGCGCCGCGGTTTCAACCTTGTCCGACAGTAACAGCCTCGTTCGAATCATTTTTGATAATTCAAAGTCCGTTATCAGGCTCGCGGCGCTCGAGCGGCTGGCCGTCTTGGGCGGTGATATCAGCGCTGTCCTCCGCCAGGTGGCCATGACGAACACTGATTCAGCTATTCGCGCGGCCTCGACCGACAGGATTGTTGATGATGACGCGCTTTTCGAGATCGCACTTTCCAATTCGGTGTCGTTCGTAAGAATCACGGCTACCAGCCGCATCTCAAGTCAGGATATGTTGCTCCGCCTGGCCAAGTCCCATACGGATTCCGTCGTACGTCGCGCCGCAATACGCCAGGTGACGGACCAGTCGGCTCTCGCGGACCTTGCCGCAAGCGATGCCGACAGGGATATCCGGAAGACGGCCGTGGAGATGATCACCAGTCAGGATACACTCGAGGAAATAGCTGCCGGGAATCCCGACGCCACGCTTCGATACCTTGCCCTCACCAAGCTCAATGATCCGGATCGAATCAAGCGGTTCGCGCTCGATGACTCCGATCCAATGGTTCGGCGGGCCGCGGTCCAGGCGATCGCGGATGAGTCGGTTCTTGCCTCGGTCGCGGTCGCGGATCAGGATCCGGATGTGCGGCTTGCGGCCGTGAATAAGCTGGACGGTCCTGTTC
>JAGYMT010000136.1 GCA_018400335.1 Kiritimatiellia bacterium
CCGATGCCGCCGGCATTATGAGCAGCTATAAAAGTCAAGGTTTTTTGAGCGACATTCATGCCGGCTGACCTGCTTCAAACTTCACTGAACTTGCATGCCGCGGTTGCGTATGCATATCCACGCCGGCCGTCCGGCGATGGCGCGCAATAACGCCTCGCTGCTCTGCACCTGCCCGACGGCCCGGGCATCGATGGAAAGCGACATCCGGCGACCCTCGACTGCGACCCGCCAGTCGTGCCAGGCGTAAAACCAGTCGCCAATCTTGACAAGAAAGGGATCCCCGCCGTAGAGGTTGCGGATCACAGGGTTTCCCGGATACTTGGTCCAGAGGCCGTCGCTGAAGTCGTCGAGAAAAACAAGCTTCGTCATTTGGCGCCTCCATCGCGTGGAACTCCGGCCGGTCCGATGCGAATTATCTCCCCTGTCTTCATCCCGATTACAAGCTGCTTGCCACGCATTTCCTCTCGCTCCCGGCCCGCCCGCTCGACCACCACCACATCCCCCACATTGTTGGTCATCCGCAGCTCGCCGCCTTTCTCGCTCTCCACCTCGACCCATTCGATCCTGCCGTTCCTCATGGCCGCGCTGACCAGCAACGCTCCTTCCGCGCGCATTTTCGCAAAAGAGACTTCTTTTTTCCAGGCTTTGGGCACGGCAGGGAAGACATGCAGCACCCCCCGCGTCGTATGGATCAGCATCTCCTGAATGGCATTGACCGCTCCGGTGTCGCCATCCTTCTCGGAAAGCGCTCCCTCGCTGTCTCCACCAGACCAGAGCGTCAGACCTCCAGCCTTGGCCTGCACCATGCTGTTGCGGCTTTCGTTCACGAAATGCCGCTTGAACAAGTCCAGGCGAAGATAGGCCGCATCACCATCGTTTAGGCGCGCGTGAATGATCGCCGCCCAGACAAAACTGAAATGGATCCACTCGCCCACGCCCCTGTAGATCCAATGCCCGATCGTCGCAGCCAATATCCGCGAGAACTCCTGGTCGTTCCTGTCCACGGTGTCGAATGGATGCAACGCTCCCAGATGGGCGTGGTGCCGATGCGACCATTCCAAGTCCTGGCCTTCGTAAATCGCGATCCGGCGGGATTGAGTCTTGCCGGCGTACGGCTGGACAGACTGTTCGATCGTGGCATAGGGCGGCACTTTCTTCTTCAACTCCACCCAGTACACCGCTTTCTCCCGATCGATTCCCAGCAATTTCGCGGACGTGATCAGGGATTCGAGCAAGAAATGGATGCCCGCCAGTTGAAACGAGGGATTCTTGCCGGCGGCCCTCGGGTTGTGGTGTTCATTGTATTCCGGCGACAGGCTCATCGGGATCGCCAATTGTCCATTCTCCTCTTCCAGCACCGACTCACAAACACGCATAACCCCTTTTATGAAGGGATAACAGACATTGCGCAGAAAGTCCTCATCCAGGGAGTAACGGTAATACAGCCACATTAGTTGTCCAACCCAGGCCGAGGACGACATATCGGTCAGCCAGGGCCAGGCTCGGCCATAGTATTCGCCGGTATCGCTGGCATACATGGTCAGGTACAGTCCATCCTCCACGCCGAAGAGGCACTTGGCGTTCCGGCGCATGCTGGGCTCCCATGCCTTGATCTTCGCGAACAATGGAAGCAATAACTCCAGATGATTTCCCGCATAGGCCGGCCAATAGGTCATCTGCACGTTGATGTCGAAATGATAATCGTTGCCGCAGTCGGGCATTTTATGTTCTTCCGCCCACGGTCCCACCAGTGGCGCGGCATGGTCGTTGGCCATGCAGGCAAGTTTGAACAGGCCGTAATAATAGAGTTCCTCATCCTCCGGAATCGGCACAACGACCCGGGGAGTCTTGCTCCAGTATTGGGACCACCAGAGGCCGGTGTCCCGTTTGATAGCGGCCAGGCCCCGCGCCTTGACCTCACCGATCAAGGTGATCGCCTTCTCTCTCGCTTCCGCCGCGGTATGGCCGTAGACTGATACCACCGCGAGGCCTCCAGCGATTCGGCCGCAAGCCAGGCACATGTGCGGATCCGCCGGCCGCATCTGGATCCAACCGACCAGATCGGGCTCATCGATCAGCCGCGGTGCTTCATAACCGATGGATTGAAAATACTTTCCCAGAAAATCCCAGGATGGTTTTTTAGCGATATCAAGCGCATTGTCTTGCACCTCGATCAGCAGCACCGGCTTATGCATGGCCATGAAGAGTTTGATCGGTTCCTTGCGACCCGCAACGGTCAGGTTCAGGACGCCCTGCCGCATATCCAGGGAAGCCTTTTGCGGCTCGATGTCCAGTTCGATCCTGCCCATGGGCAAGCCGCTTGGCTGTGCTATCATGCCTGATTGTCCGGGGTACTCTTTATAGCGGTCAGTGAGTTCGCCGGCTTTCCATAGCCGACGCAGTTTGTCATAACTCAACTCCTCCGTTATCGGCCGGGCATTACGGTGATCCCAGAAATCGGCGCGGTTGACGCTCACGCACAGCTTCCTATCGCCCCAGACCGTTACTCCAAAGACGCCATTGCCCAGCAGAATCCCGCATTGCGCCCGAGGCAACGGAAATGGCCACTCAAGCGCCAGTTGTTTGTCGGATATAACGTCGTCATCGTTACTCGATTCGCCGCGTGTCACGCGGCAAAGCCTGATGTTGTCGCTCATCTTGTCAACTCATTGCGTTTTGGGTTCATTGATCCACATCTCATCGGCATGCCTCGAGGCGATACGTCTTCCCAGGTTTCGTCTTGAAAGTCAGGATGTTCCCCTCCAGTTGTCGCCGGGGTGCATCGCTCTCCCACAGCGCGCACCGGCCGCCCCAGCAGTTTCGAAAGCGGCACGTTTCGCCATGGCGGGAATGAATTTTAACACATTCGACGTTTCCCGCAACGCGGGACGCGGTGACCAGGAATCCACCCCGCGCCAGCAGGCGGAACGACGCATCCCAGGCTTTGGGCCACGCCGGAAACACGTTGATGATCTCCGGCTCGCCGGGCCGGGGCGACACGCTCTGCAACAGCGCTTCTTGCAGAACCATGGTGAGCAGGCCGAGATGCTCGATCGAGTGTGCCTGATATCCCGGCGTGACCTGCTCGAAGAGGCTGAAGCCGTTGGGGAGCGGGGAGAAGGCTGCGCGGTAGCGATCGAGGATGGGCGGCAGCTCTTCGCCCGCGCCCGCCCGGACGGCAGCAATGGGCGAGCGGATGGCCGTGGGAAGCGTGGCGCCGTTGAGCACGGCATGGTGCCGCGGCGCAACCGCCAGCGTGCGACGCGCCACCGCATCCATTGTGGCGTCGCAGGTCTCGATCGTCCAGTCCTCGAAGGGGAAGATGGGCGCGAGTTGCACGTCCTCGGAGTTGTGTGACCCGTCGACGGCACCCAGATATCCGGCCGCCCAGGCCTCGTCGGCCAACGCGCCGCCAGTCAGGGTCTTAGCCCGCGCATCGTTCCCCAGCGGATACGGCACGAGTTCATCGAGGAACGCCCGCCACTGCGGCCGCAAGGCTGCATCGACACCCAGAATCTCCGAGGCGCGGATGGCCAGCGGCAGCGTGCCGCGGATGGCGGCGAGATCCATGATGCCGTCGGTAACGCCCCAGAAATCCTCGTGCGCGTTGGTGCCGTGGATATGCCAGCGCCCATCTTCGCCTTTCCGGCAATAGCTTCGGTAGAACTCGGTCACGCCGCGCAATAGCGGGTAGGCATGTGACCGCAGCCAGGCCACGTCGCCAGTGTGGCGGTAGCGCCACCAGGCGTGAACGGCTAATTCGGCGCCCGAGGAAGCCAGGTGACTGGCCCAGGAATAGGCGCCGGGATGGTTGTCGGCCGTGTACAGGAGCGTGGAGAGGTGTAGATCGTAGGCGCAGGCGGCGGCCAGACGCGGCGAGATGCCGGTGTTGGGGCGGCCGTCGAGGAAGATCGCCCGGTACTCGTCCACGAGATCCTCGGACAGTTCGGCCGGGCCGTCGAAGGGCATGACCTCGGGGAGAAAGAGCCCGCCGGCATTCCAGCGCTGACGCGCCGCCGTTTCGAGGGCCGGCAACTGCCGTTGATACATGTCGAAAAACGGCTCGGCCAGATCGCTCGCGTCGGAGGCCAGCAGTGGCCAGTAAAGCATTTCAGTCGTCCACAGCCAGAACTGTGCGCCCCAGTCGCGTTTATCGCCTTCGGTGAGGAAGATCGAGCCGTTCCACTTGGGCGGGAATGCGCCGCGCGATGTGGCCGCCATGTGGTAGAGGAACAGTTCGCGATCGCGGGCGGCCTGTTCCCCGCGGCCATCGGGACTGTGGATCTCGACGAACGTCCGCTGCCGGAACGACTGCCACCAGCGGCTGTGGCTCTGCTCCAACGCGGTCAGTGCCTCGGGCGCCGCCAGCCGGTCAAGAATCCGCACCGCCGCCGCGCCCGGGTCGGCGCATTCGTCCCAGCTTGCCGCGCTGGACATCAGAATGGTGCGCGTTCCGCGCGCGGCCGGCAGGCGCAGAGTGCGCCTCCGCTCGTCCGGGGCGGTCACCTGCGCTACGGTCCCGGGCGCGCCAATAGCCACTGCCGAAGAACAGTAATGCTTCGCTTCGCGGAACGTCTGCACCACGGCGACGCCTCCCGCGTTCTGGCGAAACTCGTATGCCGCCACGTGCCCGCCGGCGCGGACCTCCGGCGCGCGCCACATCGCCAAGGTCACCTCGATCGGCTGGGGCGACTCGCGCTCGTCCGTCAGGGTCACCACCAACACATCGTCCTCGGCCGCCACCCAGCAGGCCGCCGTCACGCCGTTGCCGTTGACCGCACAGCGCGCCTCCGAAAGCGACAGCGTCTGGCGGAACTCCGGCCCAGCGGCAAACGCGTCGCCGCCCACATTCACGGTCACGCGGGCGCAACCTCCCCCATAGTCGGTGGTGGAACATGCGCCCGAAAAGCGCGCGCCGGTCGTCCGGCGATTGACAGCGAACACGTCCACGCGGTTGATCTGAACCTCCAGCGACGCGGGCGTGGTCCAGACCAAGGTTCCCATTCGGCCGTTGCCGATGGGATGCCCTTCAATAGAACAGGCGGCTGGTGTTTCGAGAACCATAAGTATTTTACTTTCGCGCGATGGTATCATGCTCGTGTCTCCTGTTTCATCATTTTCGGGCGCACCATGGACAACAACGCACGGATCACTCCGTTCTGATCCGCGCACAATATCAGCAATATGCGTATCGTTCCGTTCATTCTTTCGGCGCCTTCGTTTTTCGCAGTTCTTCCAGCACCACCGGGATCGCCTCGCGCCAGTTGGGCGGCCGATCTTCGGAAATCTCGAAGACCAGCCCGCATCCGTCAGCAGCGGCGACGCGCACACGCTCGCGCACCCAGCGGCGCAGTTCGCCCTGCGGCAGGGAGTAGACGCCGACGTTGATATTGGACCAAAACACCTTGTCCGGAAAAGCGGCACGCGCCTGCGCCAGGGTCAAATCGCCCTCGGGCGGCTCGGTGAGCGACTCGATGCCGGCGAAGCCCGTATCCGCCAATAGCGGCGCCACGCAGGCGAGCTGTCCGTCGCAGTGCGGGAAGACGCGCTTGCCTGCTTTTTCGAAAATCGGTAGAAGCTTGGCATACACCGGCAAATGATATTGCCTGAACCGCGCCGCGCCCCAGCTTTCGGCCGTAAAGTTTTCCAACAGGCTGACGAACCGCTGGTTCACGGTATAGGGAATCCAGTCCGGCCGGCGGCCGTCGAGCGCGGTGATCAGGTTGTCACGACAAGTCATTATCATAGCACATCCACGACAGCTTGTGTCCAACCGTTTAGATCCGGGCATTGTTCATGGGTAATGATCTGGCGCTGCCGCTTTGAGTTGTTGAG
>JAGYMT010000137.1 GCA_018400335.1 Kiritimatiellia bacterium
GTCCCAGCCGTTTCCGGCGGGCGGGGGGAATGGCTGCCTCGTGCGACGCCGCGCCCATGCGCGCCCACAGCAAACGCTGCGCATCATTTTGCCTGACCTGCATACGCCGCCCGCCTCCCTGGCATCAATTGATAGAAGGCACCGGCGTCAATGGGGACATCCTGCCTCGCTTCCATATAGTGCGCCACAAGCCTTGAATACAGCCGTTGCGCCGTGGCCTCACTCGGATCGTCCGACAATGCCGCACGATCCGCCAGCTGATTCGCGAGCACCCATACATCCGTGGCGTCCGTCGCTGCCTTCGGTGTTGCCTTGCCGAGCAGAATCAGCGGATCACCCTTGACCGCCCCGGCGGTTCGCACTTGCTTGAAACTCCCTTGCGTCTTATCGAGAACACTTGTGTTGGCGACGTTAAAACCCGCCGCCTCGCAGGCATTCCGCAACGAATTCCATACATTGGCGGTCGCGGAATGAAAGACAACTGTCGCATGCCCATCCGACCGCAGCACACGGTGCAACTCCCGGAACGCGCGTTCAAGCAGATCCCGGTAATCGTCCGCCGATTTGCCCTGATGCGGACTGATAATCGCCTCTTCCGCCTGATCGGTCACATGGCCGAGCCATGCCTCATTGATGAAATTCACCTCCGCATAGGGAATATTGCCGCCGAACGGCGGATCGGTGAACACATAATCCACCGAACCGTCCGGTAAATCTAGGTCGAGACACGACGCATTCCGCACTTCGATCTCGGCTTCATGGCCATGAACCATCGCAAATGCCGCCGCCATGGTATTGATCTTGCGGCGGACCCCGGCAAAAAGGTTCTTTTCCACGGGCAAGCCGCTGACATACAGCACCCCCGGTTGCCCGCTGGTCACGACCAGATCGTCCAGCCCCTGCTTCGCCACCACGCGGGTCATGATCGTGGAATGTGCCGCATTATAGCTCAACAGCCAAAACCGCAACGCAGGCTGAAGCTCACGCGGAAAGCGTTCCACCGCCGCCCACATAGACGAAAACGCCAACAGATTGCGCCGTGTATAGAAATGATGCAGGTGCGACATCCCCTCATGATAACCCGCCCGATACAGATCGCCCCACGGAACCGGCGTAGTTGGGATGCACCCCGGCAGAGGCGTTTCCGCCAGTCGCCCTTGCAAATCCCGGTCACCGGCATCGGCCATGCGCGACCAGGTCCTCCCGGCCGTCTCGCCATAGACCCATGCCGAGCAGCGCTGCCGCACCGTTCGTTCCTGTCCGAGAAGCTCATCCGTGACCGACTCCCGAACACGGCGCACTTTGCCTACGGGTACCGTATGCCGACAATGCGGGCACCAAAACCGGTTCGAGATAGCGGCAGGCGCGCGACTGACAGAGGCATCCCAGAGACTGACCTCCCGTTGGCAATCAGGACAAATCAGCATATCCGACCAGATTGTATATCGGATCGCCCCCTTGTTTCCATCGGGATCGCGAGCTTCATACAACCAATCCCATTCCGCGCGAACAGAATCCAGCAGACTCTCGGCAGCATCACGGAAAACGGCAGGATCCGGTGGATGGCACATTACATCGGCCACAAACGCCCCCAACACCCCCAGTTCGTACAGCACCGCCCTGCGAGCACCCCAGCGCACCGGCAGATGCAAGCGTTCCGCTTCGCGAAGCATCGTCTCTGTCGGAGCCCCGCAAAGAATCGCCGCAAGCCCCGTCGAACCACTGCCGCCGAACCCGTCAAGTACTGTTGCGCCAGGGGCGGTGTGCACGGCAATAAACAGAGCAATTGCCTCCGGCGAAATCTTCGTTGGATAAGGAAATGCATTATACAGTGGCCCGCCCCGCGTTGCCCGCATAGCCCGCTCATAGAGCGAACCGACGGCCCCCGCTGGCGCATTTCCTTCCGATTGTTTCAAATCCTCTAACACACTTAATTCCTTTTAATTGCCGATTCGTTCGTGCATCGAGCAATATACACACTTTAATCCCGGAAACCAAGTCACTGCGCAAATTCAAAATATCATAATAAAACGGCACCTAATACCGAGTCTCTATCCAGTGCCGCACCAGATTGCGCTCCCATTCAATCGCACTCTCGTCCCCTGAAATCCAATTTGCAGCAAATTTACCAGCAACTCCGCATCCGTCAACGCCTGCGGTCCCAATCGCAGCAACAGCTCCCGCGGACGCTCCACCTCCGGGCAAGACGCAATTCCCTTCGACTCCACCTTCATTCGACAAACCCCATCACATCTTTCAGCCGGTGAAACAACACCTGCCGATGATGATGTACCATCGCTTTCCGTCCTCTCCAATTCAGTGTCGGCATACCATTCTTTCAATTCCATTTTGAATCATTCGTCATCAACAATCAACTGGCGGTTAGGACTACGGCACTTTCGCGGAGCTGTAGCGTATTTCTACTTTCCTTTCCGATTGCTTTGACATGTTGTAGGAATTGGGGTCACGTCTACATTTTCGTAGGAATTGGAGGAATTGGGGTCACGTCTACATTTTCAACATTTGAATTTGATTGTTCACCGCACGATCCCATCCGCCCTTGCCGCATTTTCAACTAATGGCTTCGCCAACCCTCACCCCTGCCTGCGCCGTGATCTGTCGCGGCAGGCAGGCCTTCCCTCTCCCAGAGGGAGAGGGCGATCGGTGGGATAACAAAAATCGTTTTCTTGTTATTGATCGCTATTTTTCGACAAAAAGGCACCAACGATATTTTCATCTCTTGCAGAACGAGTTGCTGAATGCTTGCAACATCATCCCGGATACCGGACACGATGTCAATGTTGTTCGGCCTGTTTGCCGATCCGGAACCGCCGCTGCCGCTACACAAAATGGCCGAGGCGATGAAGACGAGCGACCCGTACCGGACGCGCCTCGATCCGCCTCCCGGTCCGCCGTCCGACGCAGTTTACCAGCGACGATCACGACCGCCACCGCCACCACCACCACTGCGACCGCCACCACCACGGTTGCCCCCGCCGAAACCGCCGGAGCGGGGCTCGCGCGGCTTGGCTTCGTTCACAGTGAGCGCGCGCCCGTCGTTATCCTGACCGTTCAGCGCTGCGATGGCCGCCTGCGCTTCATCGTCGGAACCCATTTCGACGAACCCGAAGCCCTTGGACTGGCCCGAGTCACGATCCATGATGACATCGGCGCTTTCGACCGTGCCGTGGGGGGCGAACATTTCCCGGAGGGAATCGCTCGTCGTGCTGTAGGACAGATTACCAACATACAGTTTCTTGCCCATTACTCAGTTCTCCTTTGGAGTTTTTACTTGAGCCCATTTTTCTGCCTTCCGGGTCCACAGGAAAGGAATCCGACATCGAATTCAACTAATTGAGGAAACCGACCGGATAGAGCATCTTGCTCGTCTTTAGGGCGTGCAATTCATGACCCAACCGTTCAACCAAAGTATTAGTTCGTCGGAAATAGTAGTCGACCAGCCGAATAATGTATAGCTTTATTAATAGCATCCCATGGAATATTGGAATGATGGAACAATGGAATGGGTCTTCCGCGGGACATTGGGGACGCGTCTAAACTTTCCAACATTTGGTTTCTCTTGTTGTGCGAGGTCTTCTTTCATACGCGCCGCAAATGCCCGCATGGCAGCAATCCTGTTCACCGCCCGATCCCATCCGCCCTTGCCGCATTTTCCGCCAACCGCATTTTCATCTCTTGAAGATTACGAGTTGCTGAATGCTTGCAACATCATCCCGGATAAGGGGCACGATGTCAATGTTCATTCGGCCTGTTTCCCGGCGTTCCGTTCCTGGTTTTTCCCGGCCCGCCGGCTGACGAGCACGGTAACTTTCGCCTGCGCCCCGACAGGCTCCCTGGCCGGCTCAAGCCGGCACATTTGCCGTCGCGTGTTCATGTGCCAAGGGCTTACGATGCGGTTGTTATATGCTCTTTGAGCCAATTCATAAAGTTCTCTCGGGACAGTTCCCCTGCCGCCATGTTGAGAATGACTCGTTCTTGCTCGTTTACGTCGGCGCTGACCTCGAGACCGTTGAGGACAAGGAATGTTTCCATGGCAGCATGACCGACACGCTTATTCCCATCCATAAAAGGATGATTCATCACGAGTGAGAAACAAAGTGCGGCCGCTTGGGACACGATGTCCGGATAAAGGTGCTTCCCGCCAAAACAAGCATAAGGTTGGCTCACGGCTGATTCCAGCGCACCGAGATCGCGAATCCCAGCGGCGCCACCCGAAGAGGCTAAAAGGCGATCATGAAGCTCCAGAATTTCAGAAATCGTGAGGTAACGCATCAGGCTAACCTTCGGTACAGTTCCTGATTCTTTGATAGGACACGCCGCGCCGCCTCGTCAAAATCGGCCGCTGGCCGGCCGATTAGGTCCTCAAGGGATGCGGTCAGGAACTGTTCTGGTTCCAGGCCAAAACGATTAGCCTTTTTACGTAAAGCTTCGGCCTTCGCTTCCTCAATCTGAACCGTAATGCTTGTCATAACCCTTACCTCCCACTATGTCTGTCTGAAATGATACCTGAGAGAGACTATTTTCCGCAACACTTCTTGAACTTCCTGCCGCTTCCGCACGGACAAGGCTCGTTACGTCCGATTTTGTCGCTTTTGGCCGGCTGCATGCATGCATGCGCGGGCGGGAAAGGAAGAGGCGCCTTCGGTTTCTTCGCCGGCCAGAGCGCTCGAAGCTTGGCGCCAATCTTCATGAGTTTGGTTGGTTTGCGTTCGTGTTCCCTAATGTCCATCAACCCGAATTCGATCTGCACATCTTCCCAATCGCCGGCCACTTCTTCATCCACGCGTCCGGCGGCAAACGCCCTTTCCATGATCGGCGCGGATTCCACGGCGAAAAGCTCCAGTAACGGAGATATCAGAAACCCGTTCAGTGTCGGCGACTGTGTCTCATACCGTTCCAGTTGCGCGGTCAACAGGGATACACACTCGTCATACTCATCAGGGTAACGATTGCCGATCAGCTCGATCGCCCTGGCCGCCGAGACTCGTGCCCAGTCGCCATGATTCGGGTCGGCAAGATACGCCGCGGTCGGCTCCAGAGCCGCCGGACCTATATCCGCCAACACCTCCGGAATATCCTCCTCAACCCAATCATCTTGTTCCTCGTCCACTCGGCGCAACAAGCCGAGCAATGGGGCGATAGCCTCCTCCGCGCGCAGCTCGCTCAGAGCCCACCAGGCGTGAACCGGAGCCCAGCATATCTTGCTCCCCCCCGGACCGCCATTCAGACCGTCGTCCGTCGCCATTCGGATCAGTTCCGGCACATGCTCATGTCCAATGCCGAGCTGGGCATACGTGGCATCCTCCGATCCTGGCAGTTCTTCGCCGATGCTCAAGAACTGATCCAACGGAGGGCCGTATGTCGTTTCAGGCAAGACAACGGCGGAATCCAGCTCCGCCGCCATGTCACGCGTCGCGATAGCGTCGCGTACAACGATCGGATGCTCCCGCCCGAACGCCAGCACGATCTTATCCGGCTCCAGAAGATGCGCCGCCTCTTCCGGATTGACGGTGAAGCGGATATACATCTTGGGCAGCCGTTTGCGCAGACGCTTGGCCGTCCCGGCATCCACACAAGCATAAAGACCCAGAAGCGGATCAGTTTTCAACAGAATGGGTTTCATGTGGGTCATATTGCCTCTCTTTGAAAACTACAACAACATTCTATCAGAACCAAACGCGTTCGCAAGCGCATCATGTCGCCTAAAAGGAATTCGCATTATGACTTGGTCCCCTGCCGCCTCGCGTGTCCGCCATAGTCCCGACC
>JAGYMT010000138.1 GCA_018400335.1 Kiritimatiellia bacterium
ACAGAACACTTTCAGCGAAGCTGGCTAGTATCTATAATGATCGGGCTTGTACGGGCCTTTGATGTTAAGGCCGAGATAAGCGGCCTGCTCGCGGCTGAGCTTCTCGAGCTTGACGCCAAGCTTGCCGAGGTGGAGGCGCGCCACTTTCTCGTCCAGAATCTTCGGCAGCACGTGAACGCCCACCGGGTATTTCGCACCCTTCTCGTAAAGCGCAATCTGGGCAAGCACCTGATTCGTGAAGCTGTTGGACATCACGAAACTGGGATGGCCCGTGGCGCAGCCAAGGTTGACCAGGCGCCCCTCGGCAAGCACGATGATGCTCTTTCCGCCGGGGAACGTGACCTTGTGAACCTGCGGCTTGATGCAGTCCCACTTGAACTTGCGGATCTTCTCGATCTCGATCTCGGAATCGAAATGGCCGATATTGCAGATGACGGCCATGTTCTTCATCCGCCGCATGTGCCGCTCCTTCAACACGGCGCAACAGCCGGTGGCTGTGACGAAGATGTCCCCGATCTTGCACGCATCGTCCATGCACATGATCTCGTAGCCTTCCATGGCGGCCTGCAAGGCGCAAATGGGATCAATCTCCGTCACGATAACACGGGCGCCCTGTCCCTTGAGCGACTGACAGCTTCCCTTCCCCACGTCCCCGTAGCCCGCGACAACGGCCACCTTGCCGGCAAGCATCACGTCGGTCGCCCGCATTATGCCGTCAACAAGCGAGTGCCTGCATCCGTAGAGATTGTCGAACTTGGACTTCGTTACGGAATCATTCACATTAAAAGCCGGGAAGCGGAGCTTGCCCTGCTTCTGCATCTCGTAAAGCCTGTGCACTCCCGTGGTCGTCTCCTCGGAAACCCCTACAATTGCCGGCATGATCCGGTGGAACCGGCGTGGGTCCTTCTTCATGGACTGCCGCAGCCGCGCGTAGAGCTCCGCCTCGTCCGGGCTGGACGGCTTGCATTTGAGGACGGAGGGATCCTCCTCCGCGGCATAGCCGAGGTAGACAAACAGCGTGGCGTCACCCCCGTCATCAACGATGGAAGTGGGACCGAGCCCGCGGCCCCAGTCCAGAGACTTGTCAACATACTCCCAGTATTCCTTCAGACTCTCGCCCTTGAATGCGAACACGGGCACGCCGGATGCGGCAATGGCGGCCGCCGCGTGATCCTGAGTCGAGTATATATTACAACTCGCCCAGCGCACCTTCGCACCGAGGGCTGTGAGCGTCTCGATGAGAACGGCCGTCTGTATGGTCATATGCAGCGAGCCGGTTATGCGCGCGCCGCGCAACGGTTTTTCACCCGCGAACTCCTCGCGGAGGGCCATGAGCCCGGGCATCTCGATTTCAGCGTGCTCTATCTCCTTGCGCCCCCAGCCGGCCAGCCCCATATCCGCGACAACACAGTTTGATTTATTTTTCTTAGCCATATTTATACCGCTTCCTTCAATGCTTGTGCCTTGTCAGTCTTCTCCCACGTGAATGCCTTGACATCATCAATGCGCCCGAAATGACCGTAGGCCGCCGTCTTGCCGTAAACCGGGCGGAGCAGGTCGAGCTGCGATATGATCGCGGCCGGCTTAAACTTGAACACCTTCCGCACGGCCTTCTCGATCTTTTCGGAGGACACCTTGCCCGTGCCGAATGTCTCAACGAGCACGGAGACCGGTTCGGGATACCCGATGGCGTACGCAAGCTGAACCTCACAGACCCCGGCGAGCTTGGCGGCAACGATGTTCTTTGCCACGTAGCGCGCCATATAGGCCGCGCTCCTGTCCACCTTGGACGGATCCTTGCCGGAGAAACAACCGCCGCCGTGCCTTCCCATTCCGCCGTAGGTATCGGCAATGATCTTTCTCCCTGTGAGCCCGGTGTCGCCGTGAGGGCCGCCGACAACGAAACGTCCCGTGGGGTTCACCAGGTAGCGCGTCTTTGCCGTCAGGTAGCGCGCAGGTATCTCCTTGCGGATCACTTCATCAATAATCGCGGCGGTGAGCTGCTTATGCTTAACGTCGGGCTCATGCTGGGCTGCAATCACAACCGTGTCAACGTGGTGCGGACGCCCGTCTTCATAAACGATCGAAACCTGTGACTTGCCGTCCGGCCTGAGGAACGGCAGGATGCCGTTACGTCTGTTCCGGGCGAGCGCGCGGGTCAACTTGTGGGCGAACATGATCGGCATGGGCATGAGTTCCTTTGTCTCATCGCAGGCGTATCCGAACATCATTCCCTGGTCGCCCGCGCCCTGCTCCTTGAAAAGCCCTTTCCCCGCCGTCACGCCCTGCGATATATCAGGCGACTGGCGGTTCATTGCGACGAGCACCGAGCAGGAATCCGCGTCGAACCCCATCCGCCCGTCCACATAGCCGATGCGTCTAATGGTCTCGCGAGCCACGTCGGAATAGTTTACGGCGGCCTTGCTGGTGATCTCGCCGGCAATGACGACCATGCCCGTTGCAACGAGAGTCTCGCACGCCACACGGCTGAACTTGTCCTGCGACAGACAGGAATCCAGCACTGCATCGGATATAGCATCGGCAACCTTGTCCGGGTGCCCTTCGGTGATTGACTCGGAAGTGAAAACGTAGGAACTGCTTGTCATATCTTCTCCTCTGGTGTTTTTTGTTACGTTCGATTTCTATTCAACCAACTCGAGAATCTCGGGCGCCACTTTCTTGGTCAACTCGCGGGACAGGTCCTGCACGTCCATGGCCGATTCCGACGAAAGGGCAGCCTCCGCCATCTCCCGCGCCTCGGAGAAGGAGACCCTGCGGATGGCGTCCTTCACTGCCGGCACCTGTGAGGGAATCACGCTGAGCTCGTCCACACCCAGCCCCACCAGGAGCGGAGTCATCACGGGGTCGCCGCCCATGCCTCCGCAGATTCCGGCCCATATGCCCCTACGGTGCGCCACGTCAACCGTGTTCTTGATCAGGCGAAGTATTGCCGGATGCGCCGGCTCATAGAGATATGCCACACGTTCATTACTGCGGTCAATACCAAGAGTGTATTGGATCAGGTCATTCGTTCCGAGGCTGAAGAAATCGGAATAGGGCGCTATAAGGTCCGCTGCCACCGCGGCTGAGGGCACCTCGATCATAGCCCCGACGTCAACATCTTCGTCGAACGGCTTGCCGTCCTTTCGAAGCTCGCATTTAGCCTGTTCCAGGATCGCATTCGCCCTCACGATTTCGTCAATCGTGCTGATCATTGGATACATTATATGCACATTCCCGTGTACGCTGGCGCGAAGAATAGCTCGCAACTGCGTCCTGAACAAGTCCGGCTGCGCAAGGCAGAACCTGATAGCGCGCCAGCCCATGAAGGGATTCGACTCGTTCCATGCCGCGTCCATGGTAGAAAGAAACTTGTCGCCCCCGAGGTCCAGCGTGCGAATAACGAGCGGGGCGGGCGCCAGCCTGCGCGCGGTCTGATCGTACGCCTCAAACTGCTCTTCCTCGGTCGGCAGCTCCTGCCTTGACAGGTAGAAATACTCCGTCCTGAAGAGCCCAACGCCCTCGGCGCCGAACCCGAGAACACTGTCAACATCCTGGGGCAGCTCAATATTGGCCGAGAGAACAACGCGGTAGCCGTCGCGCGTTTCCGCGGGCAGATCGCGCAAATGCGACAGCTCGCTGACTATCTTCCGGTGCGCCTTGGCGGCCTTGTCGGCCTGTCTGAGCCGGGCGCGGGACGGGTTCACCACCACGACACTCTTGTTGCCGTCAATAAGCACCTCGGCGCCATGCCTGATCACCAGGCTGACATCATGGAGCCCGACGACCGCCGGGATGCCAAGCTTGCCGGCGAGGATGGCCGAGTGCGAGGTGGGGCTGCCCAGGTCCAGGGCGATGCCGAGCACCTGATCCTTGTTGATGGAGGCCACCTCCGAGGGGGAGATATCGTTGGCCACGATGATAATATTGCCTTCCTTGATATCCGCCAGGCTTGGCCGCTTTCCGACGAGGTTGTGAATGATCCGCCTGGCAACATCCTGCACGTCAGCGGCCCTTTCGCGAAGGTACTCATCTTTCATCTGCGAGAGGGCCTTCATGAAGCCCTTTGCGGCCATGGAGAGCGCCCACTCCGCATTCATGCGCTTCTTCTCCATGTCAAGAAGAACACCTTCGACGAACGGGCGGTCATCGAGGATCAGCAAGTGCGCGTCAAAAATGCCCGCCACGGCCGGATCACACTCTTTCTGAATCTCCCTGAGCTGTTTACGGGTCTCAATCAGCGCCGCCTCGAAGCGCTCGATCTCCAGCGGTATGTCGCCGGCGTCCAGCATGCGCTGAACAATGTGATCGTCATGCGGCGCCTTGAGATACGCCCGCCCCACTGACGAACCGGAAGATACCCCTATTCCCTGGAACACCTTCTCCTCGCCCGCACGCTCTGATTTAAAATCCGCCATCCCTTTCACGGTCTTACTCCTCGAAGAATTTCTGCTCGAATAATTTCCGGACGGCTTCGAGAGTTTTAACGGCATCCTCGCCGTCCGCCACAATGCGGACGGTGCAGCCGCACCCGGCTTCGAGCGTCATAAGCCCCATGATGCTCTTGCCCGAAACCTTCATATCTCCCTTTTCAATGGTGACGTCCGCCTTGAACATCGAAGCCGTCTTCACCAGCAGCGCCGCCGGCCTGGCATGAATCCCGTAGCGGTTCGACACCACAAGGTCCACCGAGGCCTTCGTGTCCGAACCCGCTATTTCCGCGCTTTTGCTATCTTTCATCTCGCGCAGCCCCTTTCGACATAACGGACATCAGTTTCTGATCCAGTTCCTTGGCGGCATCATGCCCCAGGCGTTTGAGCTTCTCGTTCAGCGTCGCCACTTCTATGACGTCGGCCAGCACCCTGCCGGGCGCAACGGGAATCGTGACCACGGGAACCTCCACACCGAGCAAATCGCGCTTAAGCGAAACAACGCCCAGTTCACAGTCCTCAACCTCGTCGGCCTTGCGCAGCGTCACAATGAGATCGAGAATATCCTCATCCTTGACCGACGCAACGCCGAACAGGCTGGGGACGTGTATAATGCCCAGTCCGTGGATTTCGATGTGGTATCGCGTAGTGGCCGACGAGGCGCCCATAATCGTTCTCTCGTTGACCTTGCGGAGCACGGTTACATCATCCGACACGAGACTGTGGCCGCGCTCCACCAGCGAGAGCGCCGACTCACTCTTGCCTATGCCGGGTCTGCCCTCGATCAGAACGCCGACACCCATTATATCAAGCATGGTACCCTGTACGATGAGGCGCGGTGCGCTGAGATGCTCCATGATAAGGGTGGCCATATTGATGAACACACCTGTGATCAAAGGCGTGCGCAGGAGCGGCACCTTGAATTCTGATGAAAGATCCAGAACCTCCGGAAGCACCTTCCTGTTGCGGGACACAACGAGGCACGGAATATGCTTCTCGAACAAAGTTCTAAGAGACGCGCTTCGCTGGGCCTGCGGCATTTTCGCAAGGTATTCGTTTTCCGCCATGCCGAGCACCTGTATCCTGCGGAACGGAAAATGCCTGAAAAAGCCCGCAAGCGCCAAGCCCGGCCGGTTTATGGCAGGCTCGTGTATGAGCCGCGACAAGCCTGCTTCACCCGCGACAAGCTCGATACTGGTCTTCTCGCCCGCGCTCTTAAAAAAGTCAGAGACCGTGATCGCCATGTGTAACACCTCTTTCCATTTGATTTCGGCTGAAATTGTTCATTTACTGCTCTTTCTGAATAAGGTGTTAGGT
>JAGYMT010000139.1 GCA_018400335.1 Kiritimatiellia bacterium
GGAATCCGAGTAAGAGTGGCGTTTAACCTGAAAAGAGCAGTTGAACGGTGAAAGGATTACACTTACTCGCCACTCTTCGTCGGATACGCTTAAACACGTTGTCAATCAGTGCTTGTCGTTGGAGCGAGTCGTTTAAGGGTAACCGTTTAAGTGTAACCGTTTAAGAGTGGCGTTTAAGAATGCGGTCAAGTGTTGTTTCGCACCCATTTGGTGCAATGACAACGGCATGTTGTTCACGTCGCAACCACCCACAACGCAACAGGATGTGATCTGTATTGTTGACTGCGGAGCAGTTGAACTGCTCCATATAGATTCAATGCCGGCAGAATGGTAAAATTCTTCCGGAACAAGCTGCGCTCGGTTGACTGAATAAGGATCGGAATAGAGCTATTTTCTCTTGAACGATGGGGCGCCGACCTTGCACATCTTCATCTGGGCCGCAAGGTCGTTCTCTGTTTCGCTCTTTGACGACGCTTTGAATCCCCTCAGCCTGGAGGCGAGCTCCAGCGCCATATCAAGTGCGATCACGCAATTCCTGACGAAAGCCTTGCGGCATTCGACAGGGTCATCCGGGTCGCCCTCGGTTCTCAGCATGTGGCAGTCGAACTCAACCGTTCCCTTCCATCCCATTTTTTCAAGAGCCCAGAACATCAGCACCGATTCCTTAAGGCCCTCCGGCCCCGTCATGGGCGGGAAATCGTTGTCGAACTGTGCCTTGATCTGGCTGCCGAAATGCAGGAACGCCAGCTTCTTAAGAGCAACGAGGTAGCCGACGGTATGCACCGCATTGAGAAGGGCCATGCTCTCATGCTGCAGAAGCTCGGGGTTGATGCCCCAGAAGCCGGGCTTTTCGAGATATCCGCAAATGAAGCCGGCGGCATGTCCGGCGGTGGGCAGGAACATGTGACCGCGCGGCTCGTTCGGTTTGGGTTCAATCGTACAAAGCTTGTAATTAGAGAAGCGTTTCTTCTCGATGTAGCGGACCGCGCCGTTCAAGCCTTCACCGAGCCATTTGTAGACGTTGTTCCAGTCCACCGTCACGGGCACCTCGAAACCGTCGCGCGCGACCCAGTAAGTGAAATGGCGCGCACCGAACATGTGACCGATGCGCAACGTTCGCTCAACCTTGAGTCTGGCAAGACGGCGCAGTTCCTTGTCCGGGTTCGTCAGGCCGCCCCTGCGGAAGATGGGATTGGCGTGCAGGCTGCAGGTTGCGGTGTTGACCGTCAGTTTTGCGGCGTCCAGCATCTTCTTGATCGCCCGCAGCTTGCGGGATGTATCGCTCTTCGGATCAAGATCATCGTCCGGCTTCTCCGGATTCCATTCCACCAGATCGTCATCGTGAAATCCCGTTGCCTCGACGAGTCCCTCCCGCGCCGCCCAGACTATGATCCCGGCGACATCCGGCGAATCCATCGAATCCAGAACCTTGGAACCGAACGGGTCTCCAAGCGGATTACCCACGCACCAGAACGGCATCGAACGCAACGTGACCGGCCCCTTATTGTATTTCATCACTATTCTCCTCCTGTTGTTTTGATCCGGATCACTCTTCCGCCGGAAGGATGACGATATCCCGCGGGTCGGCCCGGCATTGAACATCCGATCCCACGGGAAGCGTAACGCCTTCGGCGCCGGCAGCCTTGATTGCCGCATGATCCGGGAGCATTACCCAGTGTTCAACGATATTCCCATAATACATGGTTTCCGTCAACTTCCCCAAGAAAGAATTCGGACCCGTTGCTGATGACGACGATAGCACAAGCTTCTCCGGCCTGATGGCGATGACCACCTTGTTGCCCGCGGCGAAAGTGCTTTCCGGCCCGGTCCAGTCTCCGGCAGCGGTCCGAACCACTGTTCCGGTGGACGAAGTGGAGATCACGCTGCCTGGAAGCAGGTTCGCGCCTCCGACGAATTCGGCCGTGAAGCGGTTGGCGGGGTGTTCATAAAGCTCATTAGGGGCCGCGAGCTGCTCGATCCGCCCATTCCGCATGATGGCGCAGCGGTCGGCCATGCTGAGCGCCTCCTCCTGATCGTGGGTGACATATACCGTGGTCACACCGGTTTCGCGGATAATGCGCTTGATTTCAACGCGGAGCTCAATTCTGAGCCTCGCGTCGAGATTGGATAGAGGTTCGTCAAGCAGGAGACAGCCGGGTTCAACTACCAGCGCCCGTGCCAGGGCCACGCGCTGCTGCTGTCCGCCTGAAAGCTGGTTCGGCTTGCGGTCGGCCAGATCCTCAATCCGCGCTATTTCCATCATTCGTTGAACGCGGCGCTTCCGATCGGCGGCGCGGGGTTTCCTGTTTGGGGAGGTGAGCCCGAACTCAATGTTCTTGTAGACGGTCATGTGAGGCCAGAGCGCGTACTGCTGGAACACCATCCCGGTGTTTCTTTTGTGGGGCGGGAGGTCGTTGACGACGACTCCATCGAAGAGTATGCGGCCGGAATCAGGCGTCCCGAAGCCGGCGATCATCCGGAGCACTGTCGTCTTTCCGCACCCGGACGGCCCGAGCAGGAAGAAACACTCGCCCTGCCCGATGCGGAACGACACAGCGTCAACAGCGGTGACCCTTCCGAAACGCTGCGTTACCGAGTCAAAGGTAATCTGCATTTCAAGCTCAAGCTTTGGCAGCCTCCTCCGGCGTCTTGCCGGCGGCTTTCTTTTTCTGGATAATCTGCTGGCCGATCATGATACATTGGCTGGCGGACCAGTACAACACCAGCGCAGAGGGCATGTTGTAGAACATCACGAGCATCATAAGCGGCATGAAAATCGTCATTATCTTCTGCTGATTCGGATCGGTTGCAGGCATCAATTTCTGCTGCCACATCATGGTGGCTGCCATGATTATGGGAAGAATGTTGAGCGGAATGGGAAGGACGCCCGCCAGCAGGCCCTCGGGCTCGCTGAGATCCTTGATCCACCAGAACGGCGCGAACCGGAGCTCGATTGCGCTGCGGAGAACCACGAACAGAGCTATGAACACGGGTATTTGGATGAGCATCGGCAGGCAGCCGCTCATGGGGTTCACCTTGTGCTTCTTGTAAAGAGCCATCGTTTCAGCCTGCATGGTTTTCGGATTGTTCTTGTATTTCTTCCGTATTTCCATCATCTCCGGCTGGAGCGCCTGCATCTTCTTCATGCTCTCGGCGCTCTTGTGCGTGAGCGGCCAGAAGATGATGCGTATGAGGATCGTCAGCAGGATGATCGCGTAGCCGTAGCTCGGAAAGACGGCATACATGGCATTGAGAACGCGGAGGAGAATCTTGCAGACCGGCGTCCACCAGCCGAAATCCATTATCTTGTCCTTATGCATGCCGAGTTTTTGAAGAATGGACAGCTTCTTCGGGCCTACGTAGTACTTCGTGCTGCGCGTGAAGATCCTGCCCGGCTCGATGGCTGCCGACTGCAGAGCCAATGCCGACGAGACGCTCTCGATCTCCGCGTTCTTTGGGTTGACCCCCGGATCGGTTCCCTCGCCCTCCTGAAGCCTGCGCGTCAAGCGCATCTCGTAGCCCAGACTTTCCTGATCCACCTCCAGTATCTGGACGAAGAACTTGTCCTTCGCGGCAACCCATTCAGCCGGAGTGTTGGTGAGAATAACGATGGATTCGGGAAGCCGGGGAAGATTGAGATTCTTTCGCTCTGCTTTGAAAAACCCCGGAAGCTTTGATGCCCAGTTCTTCACACCTTCTCCTGCCGTTGACAGCAGGACATCAATGCCGATGTTGTTCTGACGTGACGATTTTGAGCTGTTCTCGTCCTGTATCATCGGGCCGACTGTGAGCATGTGCCGCGGCAGGACCATGGCGGCGTCGCCCTCATGAGAAAACGAATCTTCAACGACGATTTCATAGTCCTGATCAAGCACTATCGTGCGCACGAGGCGGATGCCTTCAGTGTTGGTCCGTTCAAGACGAACGGCGTCCCCGGAGAGGCGCTCAATACTGAACCCTGATAAAGCAGAGAACCCCGGCAGGCCGATGTGAGTCAGGGCCGGGCGTCCGGAGAAATCGAAAGTCAGCGGTTCGCTGTCAGGGTCGAGACGGGCGCGGTACTGCTTCAGTTCGGCGGACACGATACCCGCGCCGCGCGAGGAAACGGCTATGGACAGGCATTCGTTATCGAGCGTGAGAATGCTTTCGGGGACGTTGGAATCAATCTCCTTTTCATCCTCTATCACCTGTTCGATGGAAAGCGCCGCAACGGGTTCCGGAGCAATAGCCGGCGGGGCGATCCGATTTGTCGCTTCCGTTTGCTGCGCGGCTGAAGTCTCTGCCTGCCGCGGGGCAGGGGGGAATAGCTTGCTGTAGATGGTCGGCCAGGCGAGCATCAATGCAAACAATAAAACTATGAAAGCGAGGTCCTGTTTCTTCATAAGCACCTTTCAGGACAACATAACACGTTTTGACGGCATCTTCTGTCCTTCATTATGGCTGTCCATTTCGGCAAACCGGAGGACGATTACGGGCGACGATTACGATGGACGATTAGGTTAATTCTCCGCGTAATCCGTAATCGTCGCCCGTAATCGTCCTCCGACTCCTCTTTTCATGACTTTTTATAAAACTTGAAACAGTACCGGAATGCCGAACATCTTGAATTCGGCCATGACCCGCTCCGCGGCATTCGGGAACCGGGTCAAATCCGCCGGTATTGAACGGATGGCATCTCAGGAGCCTGCGGGCGGTCAATACAACTCCTTGGAAACATCCGTGTTTCGTGATGGCCTCAATGGCATATGACGAACACGACGGGTAGAACCGACAGTGGTTGCCCAGGAAAGGGGAAATGGCAATCTGGTAGGTTCTAATCAGCAGAATGAGCGGAAATCTCATGGTATTAATCCTGAAGAGGCGGTTGGTTGCCCGGAATTCCGCCGGAGGATACCGGCCTTACCGGCAAGCAACAGCAGCTCTTTTTTGATGTCGGACCAACTGGCGCTCAAAATGGTCCTGCGCGCTACGAGTACGGCGTCGTCCGTTGTGTCAAACAAGCTGCGATTGAGGCGAAAAACCTCGCGCAACCGCCTCTTGGCCCTGTTTCTGGCAACGGCATTTCCTATTCTCCTGCTGGCCACCACGCCGAGCCTGAGGCAGGAATCCGCATCCTTGCGCAACCACAAGATCATGAAGCGGCCGGAAAACCGGTGGTTCTGATCGTAGGCTTGCCTGAAAAGTGAAGATTGAAGCAATCTTTGCTTTTGAGACAGTGTGCAAAGCCTGCCGGTCGGCTGACGGTTGACTTCGGACTTGCTCATTGCTTCGCCACTTGCATTGCCGCGGACCTGCCGGTGAAATCCGGAGTGTTGCGCAATAATGGAAGGGCTAAACAGTAAGCTTTGCCCGTCCCTTGCGGCGGCGTCTTGCCAGAATCTTGCGCCCGTCGGCCGTGGCCATGCGCGCGCGAAAACCGTGCTTTCTCTTGCGTTTCTTAACAGATGGCTGATATGTTCGTTTCATAATTCTTCCTTCATGGAAAGTGAAAACAATAGCTTTATACTGGAGCCGTTGTCAAGCAGGGAAAGAAAAATTTTTTTTCTATGAGAAGTGTAGCCATAATTCAACCCCGGTTACACGTATTGGGAGGAAGGCGCCGCTGCCATCTGCTCCGATAAGTGACTTTTCTAAATCATGATTGGTTTGACATTCCAGGGGACTTGAAATATACTATTGGCCATTAAGCGGAGCGTTTGAATGCAAGAGAACTTGTAACCGGCTCTTAAAAAAAGGTGTCAAG
>JAGYMT010000014.1 GCA_018400335.1 Kiritimatiellia bacterium
GGCTAGCTCCTTATTCGCGAAATGTTTGACTAAATTTATCAAGCCAAAGGCATGATGAGTCGAACAATTGATTTCGACGTTGATAACATGTTCTCTGCCAGTGTGTTCAGTGTTCAGGGGTTCAGCGTTCAGGAAATACCGAAGACTCTCCGTCCTGAACACTGAACACTGAACACTGAACTCTGAACACTTTCAACGAAGTTGGCTGGTATTGAACCGAATAGTAGCGGGTGGGCGCCGCCGCTTGCGAGTCTTTTTTTTGGTTTTCTTGGGACTGCCGCGGAGAGCCGGACGGGTGGAGTGGCATTCAAAATTCTTGAAAAACCTGTTGCATTCCGGGCTCCTTTCGGTATATTAGTGATTTATGAATTTTGATCGTTCATTTGTTCCGGGTTTTGCTCTTCCCGCAATTCTTTCCGTTATGCTTTGCCTGCCGCTCTGCGCGGCCGCGCAGCAGAGCCATAGCTCGCTTTCGGCGGGCGGGTACTTCCATACCGAGCATTCCGCATTCACGGATCTTCCGTTCGGCAACGGGGACGTGTCATACCTGCTTGCGTATGAATACGCGGAGCGAATCGCGCTCTGGCAGCTTGGGCTCGGGTTTGCGCCGGAAGTGTCGGGAACGAGGGATTCCGATTCGAATGAAGAAGGCGCGGAACAAGTCAAGACGGATCTTGTTGTGACCCCGCAACTCAACCTCCTGTTTAAGGACAGGTGTTTTCTGGGCGGCACGGGAATCTTGGGCAGCTATGTCAGGGATGAAGACGGCGACGGGGACTGGATAGGCCCTTACTGGCAGTTAATGCTCGGATTGAATTTTGAATTGGGCAATTCTTTTTCCATCGGCGCAAATGCCCACTACGTGATGAAGAGCTGGGACAAGATAATTGACTTCAAGTTCGGCGATATCGAATATTCCGCCCTCCTGTCCTACCGATTCTGACGAAGCGACCGCCCCCTCGCCCCGGAGGTCGGGCTTGATTTGAGAAGAGCAGCATGCAAGACTCTCACAATGCGGAGCAGGCGCCATGGCTGATTCCATCTTTGAAATAGGCGCGAACGGAATAGACGTCGAGAAGATAATGGGCGGCATCGAAGCGTCCGTTGCTTCGAAAATGGAAGCAGGCATCTACCGCGACGCCCGTATCGCGAAGGCCGAACGAACGAACCTCGCGCTCCTGAAAGACGACGAGAGCTTCGTGCGTTTCTATCTCGAATGCCTCAGGGACGGCGTTCTCATTGATATCAGCGACTTTGAAATACGCGAGCGTCGGCGGGCCGGCGCCCTTCTCGTGCTTCTCAAGAAGGTCATCTGGAAGCTTCTCAAGTTCTATACGTATCGTCTCTGGTCGCAGCAGAACCAGGTTAATGCGATGCTGGTCACCGCTGTCGAGGGAGTGGACCAGAAGTACGGGAACCGCCTTCAAGACGTCGAGCGGCGGATGAAGGCGCTTGAAGGCAGGCAGGCGGGGAACGAGGCATGTCAAGCGCCGGAAGAATAGCATTTGTCTGTCCCCGGTTCGCGGAAGGCGCCGCGGGCGGCGCCGAGACACTGCTCAGGAATCTCGCGGAGCGGACACAGGCGGCGGGCCGGAAAGTCGTGTTCCTCACCACATGCGCCACCGATCATTTCACCTGGCGGAACGAACGGCCTGCCGGACCGCGCAAAGTCGGAACCCTCGATGTTCATTTCTTTCCGGTGGACGAGGATCGCGACGTTGCCGATTTTCTCCGCGTGCAGGAGGTTATCAGCAGGAAGGGACACGTTTCACCGGAGGATGAGCTTGCATGGATCAGGAACAGCGTCAACAGCCGCGCGCTTTGCGGGCACCTGCGGGATCATGCCGCGGAGTACGACAGGATAATCGCGGGGCCGTACCTGTTCGGCATCACCTATGCGGCGGCCCGGGCCCACCCGGAGAAGACCCTCTTGGTTCCATGCCTGCACGACGAGGGTTTTGCCTACGTCGGCTTGTTCCGGCGGATGTTCCGGGATGCCCGCGGAGTGCTGTTCAATTCCCTGCCGGAACAGGAACTGGGCATGCGCCTTTACGACCTGCCGCCGGAAAAATGCTCCGTGGTCGGGATGGGGCTCGACCCATTCGATGCCGATCCGGAGGCTTTCAGTCGAAAACATTCCATCTCCGCGCCCTACATCATATATTCCGGCCGGAGGGAGCAGGCGAAAGGAGTTCCGCTCCTGATGGACTACCTCGCGCTATTCAGGGAGCGGACCGGCAGGGATGTTAAACTCGTTCTCACAGGCTCAGGCACGGTGGATCCGCCTGCCGGCCTGGCGCCGCATATCATTGACGTCGGTTTCGTGAGCGAGCAGGAAAAGCACGAGGCCATGGCTGGCGCGGCGTGCTTCTGTCATCCATCCGTGAACGAGAGCTTGAGCATAGTTGTCCTGGAATCATGGCTGGCCGGAACGCCGGTAATGGTGCACGCGAAGTGCGCAGTCACCCGTTATCACTGCCGCGAGAGCAATGGCGGTTTGTGGTTTGCCGCGTATCCCCAGTTCGATGAGGGGCTTTCCCTTCTGCTCGACAATCCCGGCCTGCGCCGGGCCATGGGCGCGGCGGGCCGGGATTACGTGACCAGGGAATACTCGTGGACATCGGTTACGCCCAGGCTGCTGGCCGCGATGGATGGGACAGCGCCGGAATAGTGCCTCAACTTTTGGCCAACAACCCGTAATCTCGCGGCACTTTTGCCGGGCACGGATCGAAGATATGAGAAGTGAGGCCGAACACGGCACCGGAGGCGACGCGGCAGCCCGCGCGCCTCAGTGCCGCCGACGTTCGCAAAGAGCGTTCGTCACTTAAGAATGGCCCGAACCGACTCCAGCTGGCCGGCGCTGCCGAGATGACTATTCTTCTCCACGATATACTTCGCGTATTCGGGCATGAAGACCTTGCCGGGCTTGCGGAGATCGAATTCCTCGGGATGATCCCTGAAATATTCGCGATGCACGCGGCACCACACAAGGCGTCCGTCCGTATCAATATTCACCTTGGTGACGCCAAGCTTGGCAGCCTTGATGAACTCGCTCGGATCAACGCCCTTCGCGTTCTTCAGCTTGCCGCCGGCTGCATTTATGCGGTCCACCTCGTCCTTCGGCACGGAGCTGGATCCATGCATGACGAGCGGGAAGCCCGGCAGCAGTTTCTGGATCGCCTCTATGATTTCGAAGTGAATGCCCTGGCTGCCGGAGAACTTGTAGGCGCCGTGACTGGTTCCTATCGCGCACGCCAGACTGTCGCAACCGGTCTTCTTCACGAAATCCTCGGCCTGCGCCGGTTCGGTCAGGTGAACCTGATCTTCACTCACGGATATGTGCTCCTCGACACCGCCGAGCTGTCCGAGCTCGGCCTCGACCACGATGCCCTTCGCATGCGCCGCCTCGACCACCCGTTTGGTAATGTCCACGTTTTCCTCGTAGCTATTCATGCTCGCGTCAATCATCACCGAGCTGTAGAAACCGCTGTTGATGCAGTCCATGGCCGCTTCCTCGTCGCCATGGTCGAGATGCACCGCAAAAATGGAGTCGGGAAAAATCTCGTCGCCCATGCGAATCATGGCTTCGAGCATGCGCTTGTCCGTGTAAGACCTGGCTCCCTTGGATATCTGGATTATGAACGGCGCCTTGCTGTCCATGTTGCCCTGAAAGAGCCCCATGGTCTGCTCGAGGTTGTTGATGTTATACGCGCCAACCGCATATTTTCCGTAGGCGTGCTTGAAAAGTTCCTTCGTGGTAACGATCATGACATCTCTCCTTGGTATTTCCCATCCATCGCCGCGCAACGGGCCGGCAACGGCAAAACGTTCAATAAGCTTATACCGCTGCGCCATTGACGTCAAACATCTTTTTTCGAGTTTTTTGCTTGATCACGAGCTCTGTCGGGGATATTATGTTTCCAAAGATAGAGAAGTTTAGGCTGATCATACCTTATTGATCCAATGAAGGAGCTTGGCCATGGCGGACGAGACTCACAATTCAGTGAAACTTGAAGGCAATGACATCGTGTTCGATTGCGAGCATTGCGGCCACAGCCTGGCAATTGACATCAAGGGCGCGGGGCTGAGGATACAGTGTCCGGAGTGCAAGGGATACATCACCGTGCCGATTCCCGACGGGCTCGATCTCGCCGATATTGATTCCAGTCTGGCGGAATTTCAGGATGATGAGGGAGAAGCGCCGGCGGGGGAACCGGCCTACGAGGGCGGTGACGACCGGACAAACGCGATGCTCACAGAGCTCGAAGAGCTGCGTTTCCGCACGCAGTTTCTTGAAAAGAAACGGATCGAGTATCAGTCGGCGGCGCAGGAGCTCGCCAGCCAGCTTGATTCGATGAGAATTGCGATGAAGGAGATGGACAATATCCTGGGAAGCCTGACCGAGAAGAGCTCGGACGACACTCAGGAGCTTGGCTAGCCTTCCCGCCACGGCCCCATGCGTGTTAAGTTAACCGGCGCGATATTATTTTACAACATGCCGAATGACAATAGCTTATGCCTGGAATTCGCATGAATGTCCAACAGCCAACACGGAATATCCAATATCCAAGGGAATGTCCGGAAACACAGAGAAGTCAATGACGCGCTATGCGTCTTCACTTGTTCGGTTGGAAATTCCTTGTTGGATATTGAGTGTTGATCTCGAATGTGCGTTTTTAGCTTAACACCTATGCCCCCCCCCGTGTTCCCGATTGTGAATACAACCCCGTTCCGCAAGGCCGGCATCATCCCCCGACCTGGGAGCGAGTCGGGGCTCGGGATGACATGGTCAGACTGTTGCCCTGTGACTGCATATTTTGAACCATGCCGAGAATTCGGTCCAATTCCCTTTCCTGATTACGTAACCGTAACCGCTCTCCGTTCCCCCGCTCCGTAACCCATTGCCGTTCCGCCTGCCCGCGCGCTCCGCGCGCGGGCAAGTGTGAACGCCTTGTCGTGATTGGCCTCTGCTCTCACGTCCGCTTCCCGCGCAGTTTCATCGCCGCCATGAACAACGCGAAGAACACAATCGCAGCGCCCGCCGAGATCAGTCTTCCTACACCTGCCGCGGATGCGGCGTAGTTATGGTCATGGGAGCGCCGGGCTCCACCTGTAGGTCGCGCTTGAATTCCAGCCGCCGCCCGCTTTCCGGAACCGTGACCCTGATCGCCTGGTCCACCCCTGCTGCCGCTTCCTGCTGACGAAGCAGCCGCTCCGACAGCATCCTCAGGCTGGTATCCTCCTTGCTGGAGAGCTCGGCCTGCCGCAGCCGCGCCTGCTGCTGCATTTGAGCCGCGGGCTGGTCAAGCTGGATGTTCTGGGACTGGCGCACGGCGTTCCTGCGGTCCACGAGGCCCACGACGGCCTGCTCCTGAATCAGGTTGTGGTACTGCACGCGCGCGTCCTCGTTCAGGTCGCTCTGGCCGTGGGAGTAGTTGATCGCGGATTCGAGCGATCTCTTCGCCAGCTTCTGCTTGCCCTGCTTCGCATATTCCTCGCCATTGGCCATGACGCTCTTCGCCTTCTGGAGGTCCTCGGTCACGCGCCGCTGGGCGGTCATGCGGTAGTCTGATGCCTCGAACCCGGCGAGGCGCCGCCTGTTTCCCGCGTTAACCAGTTCAAGCGTTCCTCCGAACCCGTGGTACAGCCGGTTGGGGAGGACGTGAAGAGTCCGCGTTATGTCGAATGCTCAACTTATCCGTGCCCTTTTGGACCGAGTCGCGCTGGATATCGGCAATGGCCTGGGTGGCGCGGACCCGCCTCCATACCGCGAGCGACTGCTCCAGATTAGTCTCGTCAATCGCCGTCAACATTGCGACCGGTCGGCTGTTGCTTGTGACAACCATCTCCATTTCATCCGGCAATTCTCTCCACACGCGCGCGGAGTTGCTTCGTAAATCACGAACACTTAAGAATCTCATTTCAATTCCTCCTGTGTGTCACAATAATGTACACGCATGTCGCACCGAGGTAAGCTTTTTTATTCCCGTGAGCGCCCCGTCTATCTCGCTCCAGTCTCTATGCAATCGCGATCTGTTGAAGGAGGGGGAACGGAAGGCGGGGAAAGTGTGCCGGTATCGGCCAAAAATATGTCCGAAGAAAACCAGCCGACCAATTCAAGACAACATGAAAATAGAATAAAACCTATCACGAAAGAGTCGAAAGCAGCAATTCTAATTATGACCGCCCGAAACAATGACGGCGTGCTCGGAGAGCCCGCCCCACCTGTTTTGTGCACTGTTTTACGGCTATTTTCCCGGTAGGGCGGGCTCTACGAGCGCGCCGTTCTCATAATGCGAATTCCTTTAGTGACGAGTTCCCGAGCTTGCCTTGCTGCGGAGTCTCTGGTAAATTTACAAACTCACTTTGAAATCGGAAATATTCATGAAAACACTCAAACGCGCACGCGAGATTCTCGATGTTGAAATCGAGCAGATGCAGAAGGTCCGCGACGACCTCGACAGGGGGTTCAGCCGCGCCGTGAAGCTGATACTCGATTGCCTCGGACATGACGGCAAGATCGTTGTCACGGGCATGGGCAAGAATTTCCATGTGGGCCAGAAGATCTCCGCCACGCTCGCGAGCACGGGATCGGCCAGCGTGGCAATTCACCCATCCCAGGCACTGCACGGCGATATAGGCGTGTTCTGCAGAAATGACGTGCTGCTTGCCTTAAGCTACAGCGGGGAGTCCGACGATATAATCGCGATCCTGCCCGCGGTGAAGAGACAGGGCGGCAGGATCGTGGCTTTGACCGGTGTGAAAGACAGCGCGCTCGCCAGACTGAGCGATGAGATCATCCTGATGGCCGTCGGCCGCGAGGCGTGCCCTTTCAACATGGCGCCGACCGCCAGCACCACCGCGGCCATGGCGGTCGGCGATGCCCTGGCCATTGTCCTGCTCGAGGCGCGCGGGTTCAAGAAGGAGGATTTCGCGAAGCTGCATCCCGGCGGGACGATCGGGAAGACACTGTTGCTGAAAGTTTCCGACATCATGCGCGGGACAGACAGGCTGGCAATGGTGGGCGCGGCGGCGACGGTCCATGAGGCTGTGCTGGCAATGACCAGGGCTCGGGCCGGCTGCGTGGGCGTGACGGATCGGGCGGGAAGGCTGATCGGAATATTCACCGATGGCGACCTGCGGCGGCTCATCAGCCGGGACGGAGGCATTCCTCAAAAGCCAATCAAGGCGGTCATGACCAGGAACCCGGTCACGGTGCGGGAAGATGATCTCGCCGTTGACGTGCTCAAGGTCTACGAGAAGCATAATATTGACGACCTCCTCGTTGTGAACCGCGAGAGGCGGGTGATTGGCATCGTGGATATTCAGGACCTGCCGAAGTTCAAGATACTCTGACCGCCGCTCCCTGTCTGCCGCCGGTTGGAACACCCATAGGGGAGATCAGCGCCGTGAACGGCTTGAATTCCTTTTCACTTAACCCGACTTCGGGTCGGCGTGCGGGAGCGGCCCTCCTGTTTGCCATGCTGCTCGCCTGCGTCTCCTGCGCGCCGGTCGGAACCGGTGAGCCCCGATCCGGGAAGACAGACCCGGTGGCCGCGGAGATCAGGGCGCTGACAAGGGCGCCGGCCCGGGTCGTCTGGTGCCAGGACATAGGCGAAGGCTCGGATACTTTTGCGCAGGGAAGCACCTTTCGCCTGATGGGCTATGATACGGAGGACGGCAGGGGCGAGCGCGTGATTCTTCCCGGTCCTTCGAATTTCTCGCGCCCCCTCATAACGCCGCGCGGCGATCGTGTGATCTTCTCCGGACGCGGGGATAAAAAGGTTTTTGTGGTCAACTGGGACGGAACCGGCCTGGCGGAGCTGGCGGACGGCCTTGCTGTTTCGGTGTGGCGCGATCCCGGGAACGGCGCGGAATGGGTCTACGCCGGAACCAGGATCGGCGATTCTCAAACTGTTCGCAACCTCCGCCGCTTCCGGCTCGACGAGCCGGGCATCGTGGAGGGTATATGGGACAAGACGCCCATCGAGGCGGATAACGTGCAGCTCTCGGCCGACGGGCGGGATGCCGCGGGCGCCTTTCCGTGGCCGGAGTGCGGCATGGCCGAGTTCCCCAATGCCGGCTGGAAGGTGCTGGGAAGGGGATGCTGGCCGGCGATCGCGCCTGACGCCAGTCTGCTGCTATGGATTTTCGACGGATCTCACAGGAATCTGACGATGCTTGCGGCAGGCGGGGAAGATCGGTGGACGGTGAGTATCAATAGCGCTCCCGGGATTGACGGGCACGAAGTCTATCATCCGCGCTGGAGCAACCATGCCGGGCTCATGGTGATGACCGGGCCTTACACCGTGGGCGCCTCGGCCAACCGTATTCGCGGCGGCGGCGAGGGCGTGGAAATTTTTATAGGCGAATTCGCCTCGGATTTCAGGTCAATCCGGCGCTGGGCGAGGGTGACGCATAATGATAACGCCGACTTCTATCCCGACCTTTGGGTTCAGCCTGAGCCGCCGGCGCGCGGCGGGGTCCCGCCGGCCGCGCCCGATCCCGCGCCTCCGGATCTTGAAGAGTCGTGGCCCGGCGATAGTTCCGGGCTTGTCTTCCTCTGGGCAAACCGCGCGGCGAATAACGAGGTGTGGGATGATAACAAGTCCTCGACGATATTGTGCCGCGTCGAACCCGCGGGGTTGGCGCGGTTTGGCCGCAATTTCGATATGCGGCTTTTGCCTGGTGGCTGGTTCCGCGTGATGTCCGGCGCCGGCCCGCTGTTGAACCGCTGCCGCGAAAACGATGAGCTGGGCATCGAGGCGATGCTCATGCCCGGCAGGGCGGAAGGCGGCCGGATCGCGAGGATCATTTCATTCGGGCGGGATAGGGATGAAATCAATTTCGCACTGTTTCAGCGCGAAGAAAAGCTTGTATTTCGACTGCTCCTGGGCGAGGATTCCGGAGGCTCAGGAGGAATTGAGGAGCGGGAACTCGGCGCCATTCTCCCCGGCAGGGCCGTTCACCTGTTGATCAGCTGCAGGCCGGGTCTGCTCACGTGCTTTATGGACGGCAAGATGGTGTTCGCCGACGAAGGTGTGCGCGGAGGGTTCGGGAGCTGGCGCGCGGGCGATCTCGTTTTCGGAGATGACGACGAAGAAGGCTGGGTTGGAACCATTGAGCGGGTTGCTCTCTACTCGAGGGCCGTGGAGAAGCCGGAAGCCGCGCTCAAAGCCGCGAGTTGCGCGGAGCTGCTTGCCGGCCGCGATCCGCCCGAAAAGCTGGTTGTCGAGGCGGTCTTGAGGGAGGCTTCAGGCATACCCGCGCCGGAATCCATTCTTCCCTACAAACGCGCGCTGGTTGTCAATACCTACGAGATCAAGCAGATTGTCGAGGGGGTTAAGGCAGGACCCAGGATATTGGCCGCGCACTGGGCCATTCTCGACGGGCGGGTGCTGGATGACGCGCGGCGCAGTCCGGGCGAGGTCCGCGGGATGACGCTGGAGCTCTTCGACGCTCGTCCGGAGCTGGAGGGTGAAAGGCTGGTGATGGACAGCGACGAGTTCGCTCTGCCGCTGTATTACGATCTGGATGAATGACGATGGTTTTCAGCTCGAATCTCTTCTTGTTCTATTTCCTGCCGGCGGCGCTGTTGCTTTACTACGCCGTTCCTCGCCGCGGCAAGCACCTCGTTCTCACTTCTGTGAGCTACTTATTCTACGGCTGGGCAAATCCTTTTTTCGTATGGCTGTTGCTGTTTTCAACCGTGGTGGACTATTTCTGCGGACTCGTGATTGCCTGGAAGGGGTTCGGCTGGGTTTCCCGCCGAGGCGTGCCCGCGGATGTCCCGATGCTTGATGAGGGCGGCCCGCGACTCCCGGTGCAGCGCGCCGCGCTGATCGTCTCGATAATCACCAATCTGGGGCTGCTCGGTTTTTTTAAGTATTTCAATTTCGGGGTCGAGAACATCAACGCTCTTTCCGATCTCATCGGCATACCGTGGCTCAGGCTGGACCTGGTGTTCAGGGTCACGCTGCCCCTGGGAATAAGCTTCTACACCTTCCAGTCAATGAGCTACACCATTGACGTCTACCGCGGGCATGCCGCCGCGCTGAGAGGTTTCGTTGACTTCGCATGCTATGTCTCCATGTTCCCGCAGCTCGTTGCCGGCCCGATCATCCGGTTCTCCGAGGTGGCCGACCAGTTGATCAGCCGCTCGCACACGGTTGAGAAGTTCGCGCGCGGCGCCGCGTTCTTCGCCATGGGCTTCGCCAAGAAGATTCTCCTTGCGAATCCCTGCGGGAAGATAGCTGACGTCGCTTTCGAGGCCGGCGCTCTGGAGATCGTTGATGCGTGGTATGGGGTGCTGGCCTATGCTTTCCAGATCTACTTTGATTTCAGCGGCTACAGCGACATGGCGATAGGACTCGGCCTGATGCTGGGCTTCATGTTTCCCAAGAACTTCAACTCGCCCTACCTGGCGGAATCCATAACGGATTTCTGGCACCGCTGGCACATCTCCCTTTCTTCCTGGCTGCGCGACTATCTCTACATCGCGCTCGGCGGCAACAGGAAGGGGCGGGTTCGAACGTACGTCAACCTTGCGCTCGTGATGCTGCTTGGCGGACTCTGGCACGGCGCGGCGTGGAATTTCGTGGTGTGGGGCGCGATTCACGGCGTGCTGCTGGCGCTTGAGCGGATGCGGGGCAAGGCGTCCGCCTACGGGAGACTCCCGCGTCCGGCGCGGATCGCGGTGACTTTCATCATCGTGCTGATAGCATGGGTATTCTTTCGCGCACCGGACGTGGGCAGCGCCTTCCGGTATCTCGGCGCCATGTTCGGAATCGGGGCGCAAAGCGCGAACGCGGCGCTGCTTGGCGGGATTTTCTACCAGCCTTACTATTTGCTGGCGTTCGGGCTCTCCTCCATCGTTGTGTGGTTCGGGACGCAGACCTGGGACTGGACAAGGTCCATCACCCCGCAAAAGGCGCTGGCCATCTTCCTGCTTTTCGTCGTTTCAATAGGAGTGCTTGTGACCCAGGCTTATAACCCGTTTATTTATTTTATATTCTAAATAAAATTTTCGCCGGGCGAAAATTTTATAATGGAGGATGTATGAAAAAACAGGGAATACAGGATGAGGTTCCGGAATACGTGATCAAAAGGGCGTCTTCGAGGCCGATGCTGAAGGGCTTGTGGAACGAAGATCCGTGGCTGACGGCCAACACGCTCACTCTCTCGCACTTCGTGGCCCGCGGCTCCGAGCATCGTCCGAAGGTGAATACAAAGGTTCTGTACGTTGACGACGGCCTGTTCGTGTTCTTCCGGGTGTCTGACAAATACGTCCGGGCGGTGAGGACGGAATACCAGGCGAGCGTCTGCCGCGACAGCTGCGTGGAGTTCTTCGTCGAGCCACGGCCCGGTCGCGGCTATTTCAACTTCGAGATCAACTGCGGCGGCACGATGCTCCTCTATTTCATCGAGGATTCGGCCATCGTCCCCGGAAATGGGTTCGCCAAATATGTCCAGGTTCCGGCGGAAACCGGAAGGCTTGTCCAAATCTATCACAGTATGCCGGCAACGGTCGAGCCGGAGATAGAGCAGGACACTGAATGGAAGATAGAGTATTTTATTCCTTTCAGGGTGTTCGAGTCGTATCTCGGCCCGCTCGGAAGGCCGGAGGGGCAGACGTGGCGCGCGAACTTCTACAAGTGCGCTGACGAGACGTCCCACCCGCACTGGGCGTCCTGGGCGCCGCTGCACGGGAAGGCGAGTTTCCATCTGCCGGAGTATTTCGCGCCCGTTCGCTTTGAATGAATGTACTTGGACCCGCATTGTAATGAAGAAAAATCAGAAAATTAAAATGAGCCGCGAGGACCAGGCTAAGCTGGAGATAGGGCACACCGCCGTGAGCCGCGGAACCGCGCTGTGGATTATAGCGGTATTCCTGTTCATCATCGCCTGCGTGCCTGTCATGCAGCATGTCGCCGAGATCAAGGCGTACCGGCGCGGGGCGCGCGATTCCGCCTGGCCGCCCGCCGGCAGCGCCTTGAGCGCAGCGATTGCGGGCAGGCAATGCTACAACATGTTCCGCCGCGCTCCGGCAATATTCGGCTCCTTCTTCGAGCGGAAAGGCGGCCCGGTCTCGCGCGTGATAGGCGTGAACAGGGAGTTGATGCGCGAGATGCGCGCCTATGAGGACGCGCTTGACGACGATTCCGTGGCCGGTCAATTCCTGCGTCCCCCTGTCCAGTATCTCCTCGCCCGCGTCCTCGGGGCGGGCAATGAGCGGGCGTATTGCGGGCGCGGAGACTGGCTGTTCTTCCAGCCCGATATCAATTACCTCATCAACCCGGGCTTTCTCGACCCGTCGCGCATGGCGCGCCGCGCGGCCTCGGCCGACGAATGGGTCGCGCCTCCGCAGCCGGATCCGGTGAAGGCCATCGCGGACTTTGACCGCCAGTTGGCGGAAAGGGGGATAAAGCTCATAGTCGTGCCGACGCCTGTGAAGCCTATGATCCATCCGGAAAAATTCGCGCGCGCGTTCGATGACGGCCCCGTGCCGTTGCGAAACTTGTCCTACGACCGTTTCGTCGCGGCGCTGAATGCGCTGGATATTCCCGTGTTTGATTGTGCCGGGGCGCTGGCCGCCGCCGCGCGCGAGGGCGGTCGGCCCGTGTATCTGCGCAGTGATACGCACTGGCGGCCGGAGGCTGTCGAGCTCGCGGCAGGGCTTCTCGCCGGTTTCATCAGGGGGCATGTCGAGCTGCCCGTCGCGGCTTCGCCGGGTTACGTGGCGCGCGCCGTAACCGTGGAACAGCTTGGGGATGTAGCGATGATGCTCAAGCTTCCGGACGGACAGTCGTTCTACCGGCCGGAAGAGGTCCGGCTGCGGCAGGTGCTTGGGCCGGGTGGCGCGCTCTGGGCGCCCGATTCTTCGTCGGATGTGCTGGTGTTGGGAGACAGCTTCAGCAACATCTATTCGCAGGAGGGGTTGGGCTGGGGCGAGAGCGCGGGTCTCATCGAGCAGTTGAGCTTCGAGCTCATGCGTCCGCTGGACAGGATAGTCCAGAACGATAACGGCTCTTACGCGACCCGCGCCATCCTCGCCCGCGAGCTCGCCAGGGGCAGGGATCGGCTCGCAGGAAAGCGGGTCGTCGTGTACCAGTTTGCCTGCCGGGAGCTCGCGGAAGGCGACTGGAAGATCACCGATCTTGCGGCGGGCGCGCCCGCCCCCGCGACCTTCGTGACGCCCGAACCGGGGACCTCGATGGTTGTTCACGGAATCGTCAGAAGCGTCTCCCGGGCGCCAAGGCCGGGAACCGTTCCCTACAAGGACCACATCATCTCGCTGCACCTTGTTGATATCGAAAACGAGGATGGTTCAGTGCTGAACGGGCAGGCCCTGGTCTATACGTGGAGCATGACGAACAACATCCGGACGCGCGCCGCCCGCTTCAGGCCGGATGATACCGTGACTTTGCGCCTGCGGCCGTGGTCGGATGTGCCTGAATACGAGGGAATCAACAGGAGCGAGCCGGCCGATGAGGAGCTTCTCTTCCAGGAGCCCTGCTGGGGCGAGGATCTTCATCCCTGATCTGGAGCCGGCCGTCCCGGCCGGATATGAAACGGTTTACGCGCAAGCGTCGTAGGCGGGCCGTCTCCACAACACGGGCACGGAACGGCGGGGACCGCCGTCTCCACGACACCCTGGAGACAGCAATTCTAATTTTGGCCTGCGTCAATAATCACGGC
>JAGYMT010000140.1 GCA_018400335.1 Kiritimatiellia bacterium
GACTCATCATGCCTTTGGCTTGATAAATTTAGTCAAACATTTTGCGAATAAGGAGCTATACTTCCATAAAACACGGTAATGAACAAGTGAATGGCGCCCGGCAGCGGCTCGATCTCTGTTCCGGCTGGTCTTTCGTTAAGCGGGATATGGGGCGGCGCTGGCTTCGCGGAGCCGGGCCATGCGACGCGGAGAAGGTTGACCTTCCGCATTGCTGGAATGAGACGGATTCTTTTCGTGCAGGTATCAAATACTACCGGGGACCGGGGAGCTACCGCCTGAACTTCATACTGCCCGCTCTGTCCGCCGACGCCGATGGTTCGAGGTGGTTTCTGGTGGCGGAGGGCTTTTACGGCACCGGCGACGTGTGGCTGAACGGGGTCAGGGTTGATTTCGTGGATGGTCAGTACCTCGGGTTCCGGCTTGACGTTACGCCGCTGTTGAGGTGGAACGATGGTAATATTCTCGGCATTCGGCTCACGAATCGCTGCGCGCGGCACGTCCTGACTGGAATTGCCGATCCGGATTTCCTGCTCTATGGCGGGCTTTCAGGCAAATTGTGTATCGAGCGCGTGCCCCTTCTGCATTTTGATGATGCCGGCGTCCAGGTGATCTGCCGCGATGTGTCGGCGGAAGGCGCGCAAGTTGACATTTCATGCCTTGTTGCCGGGTCCGGCTCGCACGGGCGCCCCGGCATGGTGCGCTGGCGGGTTTATGATCATGAGGACGGCTTGGTCGCCGAATTGAATGCGTCTGAGCCCAAGCCCTCGGGGCCGGACGGGATGAGAGACTGTAATGCCGCTGTGATGTTGAAAAGTCCCCGCCTTTGGTCAATCGAAAACCCGGCGCTTTACCATGCCGAGGGCCTTCTCTTTGATGGCGACCGCGTCACGGACAGGGTGGTCAAGCGGTTCGGCATCCGGTCGGCCCGGTTTGCGCGCAACCAGGGCTTTTTCCTGAACGGCCGCCGCGTGAGGCTCCGCGGCTGCAACCGGCACGAGAGCATGCCTGGATTCGGAAATGCGCTGCCCGCGAACCTGCATCGGCTGGATGCTGAGCTGATTAAGCAGGCGGGACTTAACTTCGTACGCCTCTCGCACTATCCGCAGAATCCGGCCTTCCTTGACGCCTGTGATGAGCTCGGAATACTGGTATATGCGGAAATAGCCACTTGGAAAAGCGTCCGCGCCGGACGCTGGCTGGAATCGGCCTGTCGCCAGATGAATGATATGATCCGGCGCGACCGTAACCACCCCTGTATTATTCTCTGGGGCATGGGGAATGAGTCGAGCTGCCGCGAGGCTTATGTACGGCTGAGCGAGCTTGCGCACGGGTTGGATCCGGCCCGCCCCGTGATTTATGCCGAAAACCACTTTTACCGCGCAAGCCGCCACCGGGTGATCGGCATCCCGGATGTCTGGGGATGCAATTACGAGCTGGATGCTTTCAATGAGGGGCTAAGCGCGAGCCGCCTCGGCGCCGTGTTGGTTACCGAATGCAGCAATTATCCGCACGCCTTGCGAGGCAGCCGTATCGAGGAGGCGCGGCAGGTGGACCTTATTCTCCGCGATGTCCGGGCCATCGAGTCCCGGGCTTTCGTCGCCGGCTACACGCTGTGGAGCTATGATGATTATGCCACGATGCGCAAAAACCGGTACAAGCGGCACTGCGGCATCGTGGACGCATGGCGCGTTCCTAAAATGTCGTTCGCGCTTCTCCAGGCGCTGAATCTGGAAAGCCCGTTTCTTAAGATTTTCGGGGACTGGGAAGCGGCCGGTCCGTCAGGTGAGCGGGAGGTGCACGTGATGACCAATTGTGATAAGGTCGTCTTCTCCGTGGACGGCAGGGAGATAGCGGCCGCGAATGGGTCGGCGTGTTTTGTGCAAAACCTGCCTTACCGGCGGGCCGTGCTTACGGCGACCGGAGTGAAGGATGGCGCGCCGGACGCCGTTGCTCTGCTTGAGCCTTTCGAAGAGCCTTGCCGCCTTGTCCTTGCCGCGCGCCGGCCGGCGCGGAAGACGGATGCGGGCGATGCGGTTGTGGTGGACGTTTCTGTTTGCGACAGCGGCGGGCGCGTGGTTGAATCCTTTGATGGAGAGATAGAGGTTGCAGCAGACTCGCCGTTCCGGCTACGATCCGGAATTCCGGGCAAGGTTCAGGTTTCTTCCGGAGTGGGCGTGGCCATGTTGACCGCCAACGCTCCATGGGAAGAGGCGTGGCTGACGGTATGCTGTTCTGGAATTTCCGATGCGAGTCTGTTGCTCACCCGTGATGAACAGGGCGCTCCGGCCAGGACGGTGGAAGGGAGAGGGGGAAGGCGGTAAAAGGGGTTAGGGGTTAGGCGTTAGGGGCTAGGGACTAGCGCCTAATTCCTAACGCCTAACCCCTAACCCCTAACACCTTACCCCCAACCCCTTGTCTGCCCCAGGACGATTCAGCAGCCAAAACGCAAAAAGAAGGGGTTATCATGATTCTCGCGTTCGATGGACGCGCGTTCTGCCGCGAGCTTGATTCCATGGACCGCGTTCTGCGGGTCCTGATATGCGCGGCCAGGCACGCGGGGTGGCAGGTTGAGATATGGACCTCCGGCGACCTGCGCCCTGATGCTGAAAAATTTCGCGAATATGTGAAGCCGGCGGCTGATGCCGCAGGCTCCGCCGCCGCTGCCCTGTGGTCTCCTGATTTAGATGTGTTGCCATGCGCCTTGCCTCGCGTTGCAACGCTTCATGATGTGAACCCCCTCCTGCCGGATGGAAGAAACCGACTTGCCCGGTGGTTGCGGGGGCGTCGTTTCAGGCGGAGCGTGGCGGAGTGTCTCGCCGGGGCAGACCGTCTGGTCACTGATACGCGCGATGCAGCATGCCGTATAAACGAAGCCTTTCCGGACAGCGCCGACAGGCTTTCCGTGGTGCCCCTGTTCGCCGATCCGGACTTGCAGCCGCTGAGGGGCGCTGAAGGCGCGCGAGTGCTTGAAGGGTTTGACCTGGCGCCCGGGTTCATCCTCTTCGTCGGCAGCTTGCGGAGGCATAAGAACTGGGATGGCCTGCTTCGCGCTTATGCCGCTCTGCCGCCTTCTTTGAGAAAAGATCGGCAACTGGTCTTTGCGGGGCGGGCCAGCCGCGCCCGCCCGGAAGCGGAACGTCTGGCTGCTAAGCTTGGCGTGAGCTCCTGCGTTCGCATTCTGGGCGTTGTGGATGAAAAAACCCTGCATGCTCTCTATGGAGGAGCGGGGCTTCTGGCCTGCCCGAGCTTCATGGAGGGGTTCGGGTTCCCGCCATTGGAGGCGATGTCCTGCGGCGTTCCCGTCGTTGCTTCCGACCGCACCTGTATGCCGGAAGTGCTCGGAGATGCGGCTGTTTATGTCAACCCAAGCTCAATCGAGAGTATCGCCCGGGGCCTGGCCTCGGTTTTTGAAGATGCCCAAAGACAGGAGCGGCTTATTGAGCTCGGCCGGGAACAGGCGGCCCGCTATAATCCGGCCCGAACCGCCCGGGCTATGGCCGATGTTCTTGCCACTGCAAAATCACAGTTTGACATGTTCGCCGGACTCTGCTTTGATAGCAAGCAAACAACGGAGGGCTCCTCGTGAACAAGAAGATGCTTACAGTTCTGCTCATTCTTGCAGTGATTGCGATTCTGCTCGTCTATAACAGCATGGGGATGGGCAGGACGATCAAGGTGGACCTGATCGTCAAGGAGATATCGGCGTTGAAGTCGCTGGTCTTCCTGGCCTTCACCGCCGTGGGAGTGGCGATAGGCGTCCTGCTCAAGTGATCCGGGACTCAGTCAACAAGCCGGAACCGGAATGAAAGCGTGGCGCGGGTTGCCGCGGACAGTTGGCCGCCTCCCGCTCCTACGAAGCTTGCCCGGCGCACGGACCTGATAGCGGCATCATCGAGCGCGGGATACCCGCTTGACTGCTCCACCTTCACTTCCTCGACCTCTCCGGAAGCCGCTACGGTAACATTGAGAGTCACAACACCCTCCTCGCCCCGCAACCGGGATCCGAGCGGATAGCGCGGCCGGATTTCAGAGGCCGGGTGGAGCTCGCCCTGCACGCCCTTCGCGAGAAGGTCGGCATCGTTCATATCCTGTTCCGCCGTCTCGACCGGAAGCTCATCCGGAATCTCTTCCGGTTCCGGCGGGTCGTCCCGCGGCGGCGGCACGACCACCGGCGCCGGTTCGATCGCCGGGGTGATTATTTCCGGCTCCGGCCGGATTGGTTCCGGACGCGGCTCCTCCGGTTTCGACACGGGCGGCGCCTGGATGGAGACGAGCGTGAGAGTGAGCGCCGATTCGCCGGCCTGGAGGGCGGGCGCGAGCACGTCGGGCGGATGCAGCACGCCTGCCGCGCCGAAGAGAACCAGCGCGTGCAGGAGAACCGACACCGCGAACGCCGCAAACAAGTCGTCCCGCCCATTCATCACCGCCCCCTATCTCAGAATCGGCATGATAACCCGGCCTTGAAAGAACGCTCCGGCGAAGGATAGTACCCGTCAGTGGCCCAGCCCCGATAGCCGGCCGTCGCGTATTTCTCGCCGAACACGTTGTCAACCCCGGCAAATGCCTCCAGCCCGAGCTGAGCGACGAACTCCGGGGTGTATCGCAGGGACAGGTCAACAACCGTGTAATCGGAAAGCTTCTCCCCCGCGTTCGCGTTATCGCCCCCCAGATACTGGGAGCCGACGTAGCTCACGACCGCCTTGAATGCCAGGTCGTAAGGCAGAAACAGGCTTGCTGCCAGCGAGACCTTGTGACTCGGAACCAGGGGCACGTCGTTGCCGTCGAACTCGCCGTTGGTGAAACGGGTCCGGACATAGGTGTACCAGGCATCGAGCCGGCATATGTCGCGGAACGCCCATCCCGCTCGGGCCTCGGCGCCCATGTGCCGGGTGTCGTCGAGGTTCGAGTTGCGATAGGTAACCTCGTTCCACGTTATCTGGTCCTTCATGTCCATCAGGAAGAGCGTCAGTCCGGCGCGGATTCCCTCGATCAACGCGAGGTCGGTCCCCACTTCATAGTTTTGGCCTTTTTCCATCTCGAGATCTGTGTAGATATCATCAGCGTACCCGGCGTAGCTCACGAGCTCGTCAACGAACGGGAAGCGGTAGACCGTTCCGGCGCGGGTGAACACCTTCGAGTCGTCGGCGAGCAGGTAGATAAGGGCCGCGGAGACGGCGCCGGCGTTATAGGTCTTGGCATCATCAATCGCCGAGGCGGGCACGTCGGCGTCATACCGCGCCTGGTCATACCTCGCGCCGAGTTCGAGTACGAGCTGATCCATGATGGAGAACTCGTTCCGCGCGTAGCCGCCGAGCGTCCGCTTCCTGATATCCGCGGAAGCGGCCTGGATGGTGCGGTCGAGGTCGTCATAGCGGCGGGCATCCAGCTTGTCCAGATAGCCGTCGAAGCCGGCGAGGAAGGTGTTCCCGTGATCGAGGAGGTCGGCATCCACCGTCAACCGCGGCGTGGCCCCGTAGGTGTCAATTATGAAATCGGAATAGCTGTACCAACTGGCCATGTCGGACACTGAATCCTTGCGCCCGTATATGATGTTCATGTCGAACCGGAGCGCGTCGTTCAGAAGGGACTTCACGCCCAGGTCCGCGCTGTAACACTTGTTCTCGGCGCTGTCGTCCGGGAACATGCTCTGGCGCGGGTTTCCCTTCATCTGCTCAAGAGTGAGGTAGCCGGGCATCTCGTAGGACATATCGTTGTAGGCCAGAGCCAGGTCAAGGTTGTTG
>JAGYMT010000141.1 GCA_018400335.1 Kiritimatiellia bacterium
GCGCAATCTTATATGTGCCTTCGATGGGTTCGCCATTGACGCGCAACGTCTGGATGTGCCGCCCCTGGCCGCGGGTGACGAAGTCGAATGTGGCGTTCCGACAGCGCAACCCCATGAGCCGTATCCGTTCCCCGATTCCGCTGGGCGCCACGGTCAGCCCGCCCAGATCCATGTCAATTCCAGCCGCGACCTCAACGAGCGCCCGATACCAGGTTGAGCAGCCGAAAGCCTGCCATGTGTTTGAGCAGTAGAGAGGACGAGTGAACGGCTTGCCCTCCAAACCGCCGCGTTGCAGGCCGAAGTTCCACTCGTAGAGGTAGAGTATCTCGTTGATGGCATCAAAATGACCCGTGTCCCGCAGCAGACGCAGTGTGAAGCAGTCGTTCACCGCGAACCAATTGTTGGTCATGCGAGTCCACTCCTTGAACCCGCGCGGATCATGAACGGACTTGACGCTGATACCGCGGTCGGTTACGAAATGCTTGCGGGCGAAGTCCGCCAGCCCGTCCGCGCGATCTGCCAGAAGTTCGTCGCCGTAGATTCCGTCGTAGGCGGCATAGGCGGTGTTGAGCGGCATATCGCAAACCAGGTCCTCGTTGTTCGGATCCACGTTCTCGTTCAAGAAGCCGGTCTTCTCGTTCCAGAAGGTGGGCAGGAACGCCGCGCCCACGGCATCGGCCACGGCGTCGGCGCGGGCCGCGGTCTGCGGGTCGCCCAGCAGGGTCGCGAGTTTTGCGAACTGACGCGCCGCCGTGTACCACCATCCGTTGCAATACGAGTTGCGCCCTCCCCATGTGCGGCCGAATTCCTCGGGGAAATCGCCGGAAGCTCCGCCCGGAATAAGGCAGGTTCCCGGGTCCATATGCCGTTCGAGATAGGCAAAAGTGTTCCGAAAACCGGGATAGACTTTGCGGGCGAACGCCAGATCACCGCTCCAGGCGAAGAATTGATGAAAGCCAAGGGCGGCCGGCATGAAGTCCCAATCGAACTGCTCGCGCAAATCTTCGGTGAGATTGGCGTGATACTCGCAGATGCCTTCGCCTGTAGGAAGCTTGCCGGCGTCCATGAACGCCATGTTCTCGCGCAGAAAATCCCATCGGCCGGACTGCGCCATGGCCGGATGACAGCGGGTCATGTCCCAGCTCCAAACCCAATAATAGTCGTTGTTGGCGCGGAAGGCGCCCGGACGGTCGCCCACGCGCATGGACTCCAGGTGGAGCGGCTGCAGGGCAAAGAAGTCCGGCAACTGCATGTGGCGGCCGAACTGGAGCCGCGGCAGTGCGGCGGCGATCGCCTCGTAGCGCGCACGCTCGGCTTCGAACGCGGCCCCGCCCCCGGCCAGCAGCGACCGCGCCTCGCCCAGTGCTTCCGCCTCGGTGTCGCCGAAGCCCAGGGACAGCGCCGTCTCCGGCCCATCCCCGGCGAGCGTGACGCACAAGCCCTTCTCCCCGGTCTCCATCCGCGGCGCGGACGATCCGACAAAGGCGATGTAAACGTGATGGGTCTCCTGTCGCGGCTTCAGCCGGTTGCTGACCGCGTCGTTCACCATGCCGTTCGCCTCGTTCTTGTAGCGCCACGGCACGACCTTGTGGAGCAACACCGCGTCCTCGCGCTGCTCGCATGACGCCCAGTGGATGCGCGCTTCGTTCACAGCCTTCGCAACGCCCTTGACCGGCTTCATGAAGGTCGGCCAGTCTATTCGCAACCGAATCTCCCGCGCCTCGGCTTCGAAAACCAGCGCTCGGTTGAGGACGCACAGCCGGCTGCGCCGGCCGTCCTGCTCGTTGATGTAGCCGAAGGGAAATGCCTCAAAGCGTTGAAAAGCCAGAGGCGCTCCGTCATGTTCTATCTGGATTCCGACGCGATATGGCTGTTCCGGGTTCCTTTCAAGTTCCGAGTCCAGGTCGCGACGGAAGAGATGCCAGTCCTTTCCCGAATTTCCGCAGAACATGACGTGATCGAAGCCTTGAATAATGCGGTTGGCTCGGATGCTGAGACGGCCTCCGCAAAACGCGACCTCGCGGTGATGGACTCCGTTTCCGTTAATATGACTGATCAAGCTCATAAATCAATTATTCTCCCTCGTGTTCACACCTGGTTCGTGCTCTATTTGTGTTCACATCTCAAGCTTGTTTTGCCGCGCTGCAGGCCCGTTCGTACTGTCGGTCGCACTCGAACACGGCCATCATGGTTTTCGCGCTGTCCTCTATCGGGAGGCGCGGACCCTCTCCGGAATAAACGCGGCGCGTGAAATCCTTGAGCATGCCGGCCATGTCGTGATGAACGGCCATGAACGGCATGTGCTTGAAATCTATCCTCCTTATGATTCTTGGCGTCTGGTCGTCCTCCGGATCGCGGCGGATCACGGTGATCGTGCGTTTCCAAACGTCGATATGAACGCAGCCCTTGCTCGTGTTGAGGTAGACGCAAGTCCTGTGGCCGTACTCACTCCAGTCGGGTTCCTGGTTCCTTGCATCGGGCGGTATCGCCGTTGATCCGTGTGTGTGCATGAGGTGTACGAACGCTCCGCTCGCCATCGAGAACTGCGCCACGATGAAATCGCTGGTCAATGGATGGTAATAATCCATGGCGCGCGGCGCGGTCGAGACTTGTATCGAGGCGAAATCGCTGCGGGACCAGAAGCGGATCAGGTCGAGGAAGTGGCAGAGCTTCTCGCAGAAAATGCCGCCGGCCTTGGCCGGATCAAGACGCCAGCCGTAGCTGGGCCGGTAGTTGCCTACCGTGTATTCGATATGAATGCTGCGCAGCTCTCCCAGCTCGCCCGAATGCAGAATCTCCGCGGCGGTTCGGTAAAGCGGGCTGAATCGGTACTCGAAATCAAGCTGCAGCCATCCGTCGCTCTTCTTGTAAGCCTCCAAAACCCTTTTACACTCATCCTCATTCACGCCGAGCGGCTTCTCCATAAACACGGGAATGCCCAGTGGCGCGAGGCGAATCGCCAACTCCGCATGCGTGTGGTTGGGCGTGGCGATATAGGCGCCGGCCCAGTCGGAGTGCGCGGCCAGCGCCTCGTCAAGCGACGCATATCCGGGCGCGCCGTACCGTTCACTTTGTCTCTTGAGCAATTCCGGATTAGGATCCACAAGGACGCCCGGCATTCCGTATTGCTTTCCTTGCGCAATGAGCCCCGCGCCCATTCCCGCGCCTACCGCTAAAAGCCGTCTTTCCGGTTCATGTTCCGCCACGGCGGGACGTTTCGATTGTTTCATAAGAATAGTTACCTCCAATTATTGAATGACTCATCTCATTATGAACAGGGTTCTCCGTGGCTCGGATTTTACGGTGACCGCGAATTTCGTGTAGCTCCCAAGTCCGACCGCGGAAAGTGTTTGAGATTTAACTATTCTGGCATCGGTATCAAGCGAGTCGGTCACGTCCACCCATTCTGATCCATCGAAGCGATGGAGCGCCACGGTGTTCTCTTTCAGTCGCAACTCTTCGAAATCCATATGATTGTAACGGATTGCCAGCGTGTAATGGGTGGGTGTCTGGTTCGACAGCCTGAAATCATGCACTGACACGAAATGCCGCTTGCTCGGAGGGGGCGCGCCGAGATCGGCGCGATCCGTCGCCCACAGCCGTCCGTAGAGCACGCCATTGGCGGTTCCCAGACCGGTGAAGACAAACTGCGCGCTGTTGACCATATCTATCGTAGCGGCGTACTCCGCGTCCCCCCAGTTATAGGTGGTCCCGTTGGCCGATTTTACATAGGATGGAGTCGAGAGTCCGATAGGTGTCAGGGCAAGCCGGCCATTATTCACCGCGAACCAGCCATTAGTGCCGGTTTCGTTCACCGCCGCGGTCAGGCCGTCGGTGCTTGTAAATGCGAACGACAGATCATTGCTCGCGCCGAAGCCGTCGGCAATCACCCGTCCCGACATGATCATCGTCGTGTATTGTCCGCTGATCGTGCCGCGGCCGCGGATGAGACCGGTCTTGTTGATGGCAAGCGTCTGGTAAAAAGAAACGCTTGCCGTGGACTCGGCGCTGCCCAACAGGTAGATGCCGGCGCCGGTGGTGTCGCCGATTTGGTGGGTTACTCCGCTTTTGGCAAAACTCACGGTTCCTGATGATTGGATGAACTGACCCTGCCCGCCGGCGCGCCCGAGCGCCAGAGACTGGCAAGAGATGGTTCCTCCATGGAAACGGCACGTTGCGTTGTTGCCCGACGCGTCCCCGACATAGAGATTCCTCGTGGTTGATGAAAAGGTTCCGGTGTTCGTCACCACGAACTCGGAGTTGCCGCGCACATAAAGGCTGCCGTCGAACTGTCCTCCCTGTAGTTCATAACGGGCGTTGTCCAACATTTGGACGCCCTGAAAGGTCATGGTTCCGCCCGTCTGAACAATCCGTCCACGCCAGGACGACATGTTGCTTTCGCTAAAATTGAGAGTTCCGCCCAGGACGTTCAGGCGTCCGTTGGCGAGCAAGTGAAGGGCTGCCCAGCCGCCGAGCGTTCCGCTCGTGATCGTGTAGGTTCCGTCTTCAATGTCGAGATTGTTCCTGTTATAAGGACGCATTGTGCCTCCGGACTGTTCCACGACACCGCCTCCCTGAAGGCGCAGCGAATTGCCGTCCCATTCGAATATTCCGCCGCCGATGGCAAGCCGTCCGCCCCGTGTGATGTAGCCGGCCTTGAACGGCAACGTGCCGGAGGCCATCGTGAGAGTTGTAGTGCCGCCGCCGGTGTTGCCGAGCGTGAAATTGCCGAAGCGAGTGGTTCCGACCAGGAATGCGGGGTTGTTGGCGGCATATGTTATCAGAATGTTTCCCGCTGCCACTTGCGTCAGGTTCACCACGTCATTCGCAACGGGCGCGGACCCGCTCCAAACATCGTGGTTACTGTCCGTCCAAGTGTCGCTTCCGCCGATCCAGGTGCAGGTGGCGGCGGAAGCGATGCCGCTGGCCAAAACCAAACCAATCAGAGCCAGGCTGGTTTTTGCCTGCAATCGCGGAACTGAAAGAAAGCGAGCGATGAACGATTTGTTCTCATGATCACGGATATCAATATTATTCATTGTTGTATCCTTTTGTCGCTCGACTCTGCTTTATCGCACACCAAGGTTTATTCTTCAATGGCGTCTATGGTGCGCCGGACCGTATCCCGAACCTCCTGCGGAGTGCCGAACGGCAAGGTCGTCTGCACGCCGGGGCTGACGCCAAAGTCCAGCGTCATCCATTGCCAGTTCTAGCGGCGGACAATGCGCCGCAGGTTCTCGCGTGGCGTCGTCTGGTTTTCCCTCTCGTCATTCCGTCGCCCACAGCTCGTTCAAAACGTTTACTGTTTCCTCAACGATCACCTGCCCGCCCTCGGGTCCGACTTCACTGTCGTAAACGCCGCCGCCATAGCCCCGGTTGGCAACGGCGCGCTCGGAAGGCAGATAGGATCCGCACCAGCCGTCGTTCGCCGCCAGTTGCACGAGAAACGTCTGCACCGCCGGGCTGCGCGCCTTGATCCGGATGCCGTAATCCAGAAACAGCTCGAACCGGTTCGTGGCGAACGCGATGTCACCCAGACGGATCACATGGAGGTCCGTAGCGATTGTCGTGGACCGAGCCTGTTGCTCGTACCGCTGCAAGGCGCGCCGGCAGCGGATCGCCACGCGGTAGTTGTTGACCCCGGTCGCGGCTTCCGCCTCCAGCTTAGCCAGATCCGTCCGCGCTTGTTCCGCCTCCTCCGGGGTGACCATCCGGCGGGGCAACTGA
>JAGYMT010000142.1 GCA_018400335.1 Kiritimatiellia bacterium
TACGAGCGTCGTGACGAGCTCTTTGTCTTCAACGCCGTGGGGCTTTCGCCAAGCCATATCATGGCGCTCTTCCTCGCCGAGGCCAGCGTCTACGCCGTCATGGGCGCAGTGGGCGGCTACCTGCTGGCTCAGGGCACGACCGCCCTTCTCAACGCTTTCAACCTGACCGGCGGGTTGACGATGAATTACGCCTCGCTTTCGAGCATCGGCGTGACGCTGGCGGTCATGGCATGTGTCTTTATTTCAAGCATCTTCCCTGCACGCATGGCCTCGCGCCTCGCCGCGCCGGCGGAGACGCTCGTCCGCAAGCAGGCCACTGCCGAGGGGGACCTGATCGAGATGGACCTTCCCTTCATGTTCAACCGCCGCGACAGGATAGCGCTGGTGGCCTATTTCACGGACTGGTTCGAGGATTTCGGCGAGGGTTCATCCGGGGCGTTCATCTGCGATCCGCCCGTTTGCGGGGCCAGAACCGACGGTGATTCCGACCATGCCGCTCCTTTCGTGCGCACTACCGTGTGGCTCAAGCCCTACGATCTGGGCGTAAGCCAGAAGGTGGAAGTCACGTCTCGCCGCGCGCCCGATGGTAAGGGCATCGTCGCGACCGTCACTATGACTAGGCTGAGCGGCGATCTCAGATCATGGGAGCGTTGCTGCCACGCTTTCGTGGGGCTGTTGCGGAAAAGATTTCTCACTTGGCGCGCGATCCCCGACGATATGCGCGAGCGACTGATGACCCGCGGCAGGCAGGCCCTTGAGGAAGCTTTTGCACGGGATTTGAAAGGTTGACCATGGCTGAAGAAAAGAAAAAAGGACTTGTCCTCGACAAGGAGCTTGAGACTTACCGTGACTTGGTCGCGACCCCGACAAGCTACGCCGACGGTTTCACGTGGACCACGGTGGCCGGGGCGGTCTTCTGCGGCCTGCTCATGTTCCCCGGCGCCATCTACCTGAGCCTGCTCGCCGGTATCGGCATCGGCGGCGCGGCTACGTGGGTGACGCTTATCGTCTTTTCCGAGATCACCCGGCGCGCGCTCAAGACGATGAATAAGCAGGAAATGGTGGTTCTGCTCATGGCAGCCGGCGCAATGATAGGCGGCAGCGGGCCTTTCGGTCAGATGATATGGCGTCAATACCTCGTAACCTCCGACGCTGTTAAGGACATAGGTCTTTACGGACGCTTCCCGGCCTGGTTTGCCCCGCCGCCGGACAGTGGGGCGATCCTTGAACGCACTTTCTTCCACCCAGGGTGGATATTGCCTATTGCTCTCCTGCTGTTCATGACCGTTATCGGCTTCGTGGGACGCTTCACGCTGGGCTATGCCCTCTTCCGGCTCACGTCCGACGTCGAGCGGCTGCCTTTCCCCATGGCGCCGGTGAGCGCGCAGGGCATCACGGCGCTGTGCGAAGGCGAGCGCGGCGAACGGACCTGGCGCTGGACCGCCTTCTCGATAGGGACAATGCTCGGTCTGGTGTTCGGAATCATTCACGTGGGACTGCCTGCCGTCACAAGCGCGTTTCTGGATAAACCCATTATGGTGATCCCCATCCCGTGGTTCGAACTGACACGCGTCACCCAGGGTGTACTTCCGGCAACGCCCACCGGAATAGTATTCGACTTAGGTCTGGTTCTCCTCGGGTTCGTCATTCCGTTCTGGGCGCTGGTGGGCAGTGCGTTCTCCGTGATGTTCACCTTCATTCTCAACCCGATTCTCTACCATGCCGGGGTCCTGAATTCATGGCAGCCCGGCATGGATACGATCAACACCCAGCTGTCAAACAATGTTGATTTCTATTTCAGCGTGAACATAGGCATCGCGCTCGGCATTGCCGCGTGTAGCATTTACCAGACCGTCAAGCAGTTGCGTATTTCCCTGCGCGAGGCGCGCGAGGCGAGGGCCGAGGCGGGAGCAGGCACTCCCAGGATATCCATATGGGCAACTCCCGAGGGGCGCGGCGACTGGCCGATGTGGTTGTGCTTTGTCGGCTACTTCGTGGTCGCCGTCGCTCTAATAGCAGTCTGCAAGTCGCTGGTCCCCGGGTTTGCGCTCACCTTCCTCATCCTTTTCGCTTTTGTCTACACACCGCTGACCTCCTACATTGACGCGCGCCTATCGGGAATTGCCGGCCAGGATGTTGCCATTCCGTTCGTCCGCGAGGGTTTCATCCTGCTCTCCGGAGTCAAGGGCGTCGAGCCGTGGCTAGCGCCAATGCCGATAGACAACTACGGCAGCATGGCGCAGGGTTTCCGCACCTTCGAGCTCACGGGCACTAAATTCACCAGCCAGATCAAGTTGTGGATGCTCACAACACCGTTGGTGTTCGTGCTTTCCTTCATTTTCTGGAGCTTCCTGTGGAAGGACGGCCCCATTCCGTCCGCCCTCTATCCCTATGCCCAGCGCATGTGGGAGCTGAAGGCGCGAAACCAGATGATCATGTGGTCGGCCACTCTGGGCGAGGAAGGAACGATGACTCTCTTCCAGCGCGCCTTCAGGCCGGAATTCATCGGCGTGGGCTTCGGCTTCTCCACGATAATGTTCATAGTCCTTTCGGTCCTGAAATTGCCCACAATGCTGGTGTACGGAATGGCCCGCGGTATGGCGGAAGGGTTGCCCCATGGGCTCATCCTTCAGCTTGCCGGCGGGCTCGTGGCCCGGTACTGGTTCCACAAGAAATACGGCAAGAAGCCTTTCTTAAGATTCGCGCCCATTTTGCTTGCCGGCTATTTCGTGGGCGTGGGACTCATCGGTATGGCAGGCGTGGCGTTACGATTGATAATGTCGGCTATTTCGCAGAGCCCGTTTTAATTATAAGAAGATATTCAATAGCATCCTATGGAATATTGGAGTGATGGAACAATGGAATAATGTTGATAGGGATAGAAAACGAAATTCCGCAAGCAAACAACCGGAACATGTTTTGCGCAAACGAAAAGGCTGTGTTTCGTAACTCCTTGATAACCAACATTCCATTATTTCAGCATTCCTGCATTCCTGTTCCTATGGGACGACAGTGGAAGATATCATGAGCGAATCATCACAGCAGCAGGCAAATATAGGCGGTTACGAGCAGCGTTCGCGCGACCAGGCCGTCCTCCCCTTCGGGGTGGCGTTCCAGCTCTGCATGAGCGGGATACGCACGCGCCTCGGCCGCTCCGCCATCACGCTGCTTGGCGTAGCGCTCGGCATCGCCTTCCTGATGTCCGTGCTGACCGGCTTCCATTTCAGGACCGTGCTCGCCTACGAAATGGAGTTGTCCCGCGAGATGCTTCGCCGCTCTGCGTTGCTGCGCGGAGAGGTGGGCCAGTTGCGCGGCAAGCGCTTCGCGTTATTCGGAGAAGCGACCTCGCGCGAGGATGCGCGGTTCGTCGAGGTTCTCGAGAACTCCGAGGCGGAGCTGATACACCGCCCGGGCGACATTGAGACCAGGGTTGAGGATCTGTCTTCGGCGGAGCTTGTTATCCTTCTCGGAGGCGCGCGCGCGTCGCTCCCGGCCGGCATGTCCGCAAACGATATCTCGGGCTTCAGAATCCTCTATTTCGAGCCGCCGCCGGAGAAGGTGCTGGCGCAGCTCGAAAAGTCGGGAATCTCACACCGCGCTCTGCATATCGAGTCAGGCCATGAGGACGACGCGGCTCGTGCAGCGCAGGCGCGTGTCAGGCTTTACTGGATTGTTACACTTTCTCTGCTGATCACCGTGGGCGGGGTGACGAACGCGCTGCTCATGTCCGTGACCGAGAGATTCCGCGAGATAGCCACCATGAAATGTCTCGGCGCTCTCTCTTCGTTCGTGATAAAACTTTTCCTGATAGAAAGCGCTATAATAGGCATGGCGGGCTCCTTCCTCGGCATGCTGATCGGCCTGTTGCTGCCGGCGGTGATGTACGGCTACGGCTATGGGTTCAGGGTGCTGGCCACGGGGGTTGACCCGGGCTGGCTCGGCGCGGCGGGGGCGATCTGTATACTGGTCGGTACAGCGCTGGCGATGTTTTCCGGCATCTACCCCGCACGCGTGGCGGCAAAGATGATCCCGGCCGACGCATTGAGAAGCAACGTGTAGGTGAAGAAATGAGCGAAGCTACTAACCAGTTAAACATGGCGCCGCGGCCCGAGGCGGTGCGAAAGCTGCTCGACGTCCAGCAGGACAGCGCCCGCAGGAACGTGGTGTCCGCCCGCGACGTGCGCCGGGTCTACCCCATGGCAGGCGGCGAGTCGGTGGCGCTGGCCGGCGTTACGCTCGACGTTTTTACGGGGGAATACCTCTCCATCATGGGTCCATCGGGAAGCGGGAAGACCACCTTCTTCAACATGATCGGCGGACTCGATAAGCCGACGTCCGGCAAGGTTTTTATTGACGAGGTGGATATCGCCCAGCTCGATGCCTTCGAGCTCGCCTGGCTGCGCTGCCGCAAGATCGGCTACATTTTTCAAACCTTCAATCTCGTGCCGGTGATGACTTGTCTCGAGAACGTCACTCTGCCGATGGTCTTCGCCGGAATGGATAGCGACGACGCGCGTGACAAGGCGGCTTCCATCCTCACAAGGGTCGGGCTCGGCGAGCGCCTCAAGCACAAGCCGCCCCAGCTCTCCGGCGGTCAGCAGCAGCGCGTGGCCTGCGCCAGGGCGCTGGCGAACGACCCCGCCATAATCCTCGCCGATGAGCCGACGGGCAATCTCGATTCAAAGACCGGCGAGGAGATCATCGGGCTCCTGCGCGAGTTGCAGAAAGAGCACAACGTCACCGTTATAACGGCAACGCACGACATGAAGATGCTGAGCATTTCCGACCGCGTCGTCTGGATCAGGGACGGGCGTTGCGACAGGATCGAGGAGCGCGAGTCGCTGAACATAAAGATCGGAACAATCGAATGACCCGGATATTGCCATGGCAAACAGCAAACACGTGATTAGCGCAAAGGGGCTCAGGAGGACCTACCTGCTCGGGGGGGAAACCGTCCACGCCCTCGACGGAGTTGATATTGACATAACGCGAGGAGAGTACCTCTCCATCATGGGCCCTTCAGGCAGCGGGAAGTCAACCCTGTTTAACATGATCGGCGGACTCGACAGGCCTACCGCCGGGTCAATCCTGCTCGACGGGGAGGACATAACCAAGCTTAGCGAGAGCAAGCTGGCCTGGCTGCGCGGCAACCGAATCGGTTACGTGTTCCAGAGCTTCAACCTCATCCCCACTCTGAGCGCGGTGGGTAACGTGTCTCTCCCTCTCATTTTTTCAGGCACCCCGCGGCCCGATGCCGAGAAAAAGGCGGCGGAAATGCTTGATCAGGTGGGGCTCGGGCACAGGCTCACCCATCGGCCCGAGGAGCTTTCCGGCGGCCAGCGCCAGCGCGTGGCCGTGGCGCGCGCCCTCGTGAACAGGCCGGCTGTCATCCTGGCCGACGAGCCGACGGGTAATCTGGACCTGAAGACCGGCGAGGAGATTCTCACCCTCCTCAAGGAGCGCCAGAGGGAAATGGGCGCAACCGTCATCTGCGCCACGCATGACCACAAGATGCTTGCCGCCTCCGACAGGGTAGTCTGGCTGGTTGACGGCAAGATCAGCCGCGTCTCCCTGCGCGAAGAGCTCAACATCGAGGTCGGCTCGATGGACGGCCACAGCGTGGCGTAGTACCTCATTAACTTCAAGTAGCGTGGGAAATTAGTCCAGGGTACTGCAGGGCGTCGTGTATTCCGTTTCGGGTGCTATGTATTCGTCAAGTCATCTTCC
>JAGYMT010000143.1 GCA_018400335.1 Kiritimatiellia bacterium
AACCGGACTTGTGGATTTCCCACATCCGGCTCTTCAACAGAACTCATTTAACGTGCGACAACGTAAAGTGGTCTTTGTCATATTTCTCCACCTCCGGCAAGTTTTGATAAGGCGCGTCTTTTGGCATTCGGGATCGTGCTTCACTCCCGAATATCAGGCCACCGGGCGCTCACTTCCTGCAACCAGTTGCGCGCGATGAGCTCGTGGCCCTGTGGCAGGGGATGAACACCGTCCCATATCCATTGCTCCGGACAAACAGCGTCGGCAGCTGCATCGAACACGTCCTGGGTTCTGATGTGTACGGCGTCGTAATCCCCGGCCAGTTGGGCAACAACGCCGCGAAGAATGTCAACGCCGGCACGGCGGGTTGTCCACACCTTTTCATCCATTAAGCCGCCTGACCGCAGAACGAAGGGGTCGAGGAGAACAAGCCGCAGATCGGGATTGGCATTCCGGCTGGCATCAAGAATATAGCGATAGTCGGATCTGAAATCATCAGACTGCACTTCACGCGCGACATCATTGGTTCCGACAAGAATGCTGAGAAGATCAGGTTTCATTTCGATGGCGTCCTTCTGCCACCGTGCTCGCAGATCTGAAACGGTGTTGCCGCTTATGCCCCGATTGTAAATATCCAGGCGCGCCCCGGAATTATCAACGCCAAGCCTGGCAGCGATAAGGTACACGTAGCTATGACCAAGATAGTGGTTCCGATCTTTCTCGTTGCGTCCCCAATTCATATCGGTAATTGAATCGCCCTGGAAAAGAAGGCGACTCCCCTCTATGAATGCAGGAAGGCGGTAACCGCGGGATGCGGTTGCGCCGGCATTCAGCATTGTGGATCCGTCATCCACGCTGTTCGCAAACAAGGTTGGTCTGGTTTGCAAGTTCTTCCTCCCGAAGCGGGCGATGCCCGCAACTCGATTCCTTCACATTGGAGACGTCCGTCCCGGACGTTTCCGGGAACGGCGGAGACCGCCGTCTCCAATCTTTACGTATCACAGTCTCCAAGCCACCGCATGTCCCTGAAGGGAGAGACGAGGGGATTTTCGTCGGGACGGACGAGCGCGCCATCCTTCACCCATCCGCAATCTCTCTCATTCAGTTCCCGCACAAGGTACTGGCGCCACCGTTGAATCTCCTCAGCGCAGGCAGGGTCGTCAATCAGGTTATGCTCCTCGCCCGGATCCTCTTCCAGATTGAAGAATTGCTCCTGTCCAAGCCGAGGCAGCCAAATAAACTTGCGAGTGCCGTCGGTTACATACTGCATCTCCTGCTCCTTCGAGTAACAGGTGCAGTGTTCTCCATGGATGTACTCGCGCCAAACAGCGGCGGGCTTGGTCAGAAGGGGAAGGAGGCTCTTTCCATCCATAGTGGATGGCGCCGGAACTCCCGCTGCCTCGATCAATGTGGGCATCACATCGCGAAGTTCCACGACTTCCGCGGCCGCGTTTCGGGCCGGCTTTCCCTGGCAGCGGGGCGGAACAAGAAAGAACGGTATGCGCGCACTTCCTTCGTAGGCGTAAGTTTTGCGCCACAGGTTATGGTCGCCTTGCATATCGCCATGGTCGGAAGTGAACAGGAACCACGTGTTATCAAGTTTCTGGCGGGAATATCGTTCCATCCAATTGAGCAACCTGCCAATCTGGGCGTCAATGAAAGAAACAGATCCGTAGTAACCCGCCCGCGCGCGTCTGATTTGCTCATGGCTCATCCGTCCCCGCCACGCATTCCGATCGAGAGCCGTTCCCGGATCATCATGAACAGCGGACCACTCCCCAACGTGCGGCTCTGGCAGGTCTTTCCCCATATACATGTCGAAGTAATGCTTCGGAGGGACATAGGGGGAATGCGGCCGTGCGAAGGATATATTAAGAAAGAAAGGGCGATCGTCCCCGTGGTTCTTCAGGAAGTCCAGTGCCCGCGTCATGGTCCAGTAAGTCGGATGCAGGTGTTCATCCGTGTGCCAGGGACGCGCATGCCACGAGTTCCAATCCACGCCGTGATCATCCGGCGTCACGCCGTCGGGAGCGTTCCGTGCAAACCAGGCGCGGTGGTCACTGTCGGGCATACGTCCGGATTCATCCAATTCCATTGTCTCGAACCCCATTAGGGTTCGATGCGGCTGGAAATGGCCCTTACCGACCAGATGGGTGCGATAGCCGCAGGACGTCAGTTCGCCCGCAAGTGTGTGCGGAAAATCATTCGGGATGGGTCCCTGCCCGTTCCCCATGCCCAGTACGCCTGTGTGCCACTGGTTCTGTCCCGACCAGATCGCGGCTCGCGCGGGCAGGCACGAAGGAACTGCGGAATAAGCGTGCCGAAATCTTGTGCCCAGTGAGGCGAGGTAATCAATGTTCGGTGTCTGGACACATGAATTGCCATCTGCGCCCCACGCGTCGCCGCGCATCTGATCGCAGAGAATGAAGATGATATTCGGCCGTGACATTCGCAATCCTTCCTCTTAGTTCAAGCTTCAGCCGCAACTTTCAAAGTATCGGCTGCGACACGATTTTTGCTTTTGATGAGAGTTTGCTTCTAAAGTGAGACGCCGACCCCCGCAATGACCGTCAGATCGTTCTGCTTCTTGCCGGGAGCGGGAATATTGTCATACTTATCCTGAATCACGAGGCGAAGGCTGAGGTGAGAATTTATGGCTGCCTCGATGCCGGCCTCGGCATTCAGGAAGTAGTCATCGAAATCGTCCGCCCTCGGCACGAACTCCAGCGACTGCCAGCACTTGGCGGTCTCGCTGAGGGCCAAATCGAAGCGCTCTCCGAACCGCAGCGCCGGATAGTCATCACTCACACCATCAACCTTCTGCCACACGTATGCGGGGCCGGCATCAACCGAAAGAGATAGTGTATCGTTCTTTACCAGATAGGCTCCGATTCCGGGGCTGAGGATAAAGCGGTAGTCTATCTTGGCGATCTCGTCGTACAACGCCTCCGCGCTGAACGACCAGAAGGTCATGCGTGTGATCGTCTTCTTCGCATTGACGTAGGCCTTGACGTTTGCGATGGTCCTGTCCTTCATGTCATCAACGGTGCTCTCCCCGTAATTTCCTTCCACACCCGCGCGCACCGATCCGAGGCTCTTTTTTTGGCCCTTCGTCACCAGTGATGCGTTCGCCTGCACCGTCTTACTGTTGCCCTCGGTGAGCGTCACGCCTGCGTTCAGCCTGGTTTTGAACCTATTTGTTTCTGCATCCTGCGCCATGGCCGTGAATCCGGCCGTGCAGGCGCAGGCAACTGCGATAAATAGTCGTTTTGTATACATTGGCGGTGAACACCTTTTCGTGTTGCGAATTCTCTATTTTGCCGTTTCAAAAATTTCCGATTGCGACGCGGCGCGCTGACGCCCTTGATCAGGATATTACGAGTTGCGAGCAACGCATTGCTCATTTGCCTGCTCGGTGAACATCTGTGCCATCAGTCCGTCATCTCCGGTCGCAACTTGCGGCGGCAGTTCCGTCTTCTTTTCGATGGCATCGGCCACGGCTTCGAGCATTCGCGTCATGGGCGCGGCATGCCCGGGGGAATGGGAGGCAACATCCTCGCTCCCTCGGCTGCTCACAAGCTTGGTAATCCCTCCACCATCAGACATCTCGCTCACAACTCCATCAGTTCCCACAATGGTAAGAACATGGCTGGCGGCTGTCGGTTCGATATACGCCGTGTAGGCGAAGCTGGCGTTCAGCGTGGCCATCACGCCGTTATCCAGCTCCGCGAGGATCGAGATGTGGGTGGGATAGCGCGTATCTTCGCCGAACCAGCGGCCTGCGGCCCGGATATCCTTCCATCTGCCGCCGCAGAAATAGCGTATAATATCCGCCTTGTGAATCCCGCAATCGAGCGCTCCGGCCAGATCGGATAGCCGCTTCCTGCGCGCCCCGATCGCGCCGAAGACCTTGTGACCGTCCCAGAAATGCTGTATGTGAATCGCCTCGATTCGGCCCAGACGGCCCTCGTCAATCCATCTGCGGATCTGCATACTGTTCTCATGAAACCGAGTCTCGAAATCCACGACGAGAAGACGGTCCGCCGTGCGTGCTGCATCAACCATTGCGCGGCACTCCTCAACTCCGGAGGCCATCGGCTTCTCGCAGATGACGTGCAGACCAGCCCGCAAGGCGTCAATTGCAATAGCCGCGTGCGTATCGGGAAGCGTTGAGACGTATACGGCGTCCAGGCCGCCGGCGGCTATCATCTTCCTGTGGTCGGTGAAACGGGCGACGGATTCATCCTCGATCTTTTCCATGCTTTGGGCGTTGACGTCCGCGGCTGCGACGAGCTTGCAACGCCCGTTTGTGTTTGCTATGGAAGGAATAACAGCCCAGCCCGCATGGGTTCCGCATCCTACAAGACCTATCCTGATCATCGGTTTCTCCTTTAAGTTTGAGAGACAAGGAACCACTGAACGTTGAAATCAAGGGCAGAATAAACAGATCGGACGCAAAAGCAAGAGAAGAATCATTCAGCATATCATCATAGCGGATCGAGAATCCAGCGCTTATTGAACCAGAACCACTGCTCCGGCTGCTCGCGTATGCAGCGATCGAAGATGTCGAAAACAGCCTGGGTCATCCGGAGCGCGTCCGCCTGCTTGTCCAGTTCAGGATCGGGCATCACGGGATCGAACATTCGAATCCTGTGGTTGGTCGAGCCGGCCCTCGTGATCACCACCGGAAAGATCGGCACGCCTGTCTGTCTGGCAATGAACCCCATGCCCGACGCTATGTTGGCGCGCTTCCCCATGAAACTTATTGAGAGCCCTTCCGTGGGAGAGCGCAGATCGGGCAGGATCGCAAGCACCTTACCGGCCTTGATCCGGCTTATTATTCCGCGCAACACCGAAGAGTCCCTCAGTATGGTCTCCACCCCGGTGGCCTGCCGAATACTGTTGAGGAATTCGTCCGCGAGACGGTTCTTCTGCCGCGCGGCAAAGGTGAAGAGCGGGATGTTGTAGGACGATGCCGCGAACGCGGCCATCTCCCACGCGCCCATGTGCGGCAGGGCGATTATGGCGCCTCGCTTGCTCTTCTCAAGATGTTCCCTGACCTTCCGGACGGACTTCATATCCTCGATGCGTCCGCGCACGGTATCCGTGTTCTCGGTCGGCGCCCGAACGAGATCTATGACTCCGAACACGAAATTTTGCCACGCCTGCCAAGCAATGCGGTCAATCTCGCGCTTCGAATAGCGGGAACCGAACACCTCGGCGATCCTGGCCTTCGCGGAGCGAACTCTGAACCGGACAACGCGGAAGGCAAACCACGCCACGCCGCGCCCGAAGAACCGGGCCGCGCGGTACGGCAGCATCCTCGCCGCGCCCGCCAGCGCCCTGATGCATACGTATTCAAGGATGTATTTCGCCTTTTTCTTCATGCCTTGCTCATTTCGGGAACCTCCTGCTGAACAAAAGGCGAACGAGCGGACTCTGCTCCATTTCGATCGCCTTGTCGGGGCAAATTTCGTGGCAGCAACAGCACTCGATGCATGCACTGCCCCGCAAATCCGGATGCGGTCCCGCGCCCATACTCAGGGCTTCTACGGGACAGGCCTTCACGCACAGCCCGCATCGCGAACACCTGTCGGTGAATGAAGGACGAATCCAGAAAAAAGGACGCACAATTTCGAGGAGGCGCTCCGGGATGAATCGCTTCAGCGCCGCGGACGGCAATGATAAGGACGTTGAGCGGGCAGTAGGCG
>JAGYMT010000144.1 GCA_018400335.1 Kiritimatiellia bacterium
ATAAATGAATAACGTATTGGAGGAATTGGGGACGCGTCTAAACTTTCAACAAATAAAATCGCTGCATTGTCGTCTGAAGGGACGGGAATGCTGGGATATTGGAATACTGGAATAGTGGAATGTTGGAATAGTGGAATTATGAGAATGAGACTTCTTTCCCTGCCTCGTTGCTCCATCATTCCAATTCAGGTCAAGCACAGGCCAGGATAGCACAAGAAGTTGAAGATCAGCGCGTTTTCCGTTGACACAGAAAGACGGAGTCTTCATATTCGAATGGCTTCGCCACCCCTCCCCCCAGCCTGCGGCGGGCAAGCCCCTGCCCTCTCCCAAGGGGAGAGGGTGCTCGGTTAACGCGCAACGAACCGTTTTCTTTTTTTTGTCGGTGTTTCCCGACATGAGGTACTGAGACCGCTTGATTATCGCCAAGGCAAAGCTGGAGCGACTCTACCGGCGCTATAACAAGCGCAAGTATGTCTCGCCCGATCCCCTTCAGTGTCTGTACCGCTATCCGGCCGTGCAGGACAGGGAAATCGCCGCGCTCATTGCCGCCTCTCTCGCTTACGGACGCGTTGCGCAGATCATCAAGAGCGTAGAAACGGTGCTTGGCGTCATGGGCCGTTCGCCCCGCGAGTTTCTCCTGCGCGCACAGCGCGGACAAATCGAAAGCGCCTTTGCCGGGTTCAGCCATCGCTTCACCACGGGACCCGAGCTCGTCGCCTTCCTTACCGGAATCGCCGGAGCGGTTCGGGAGCACGGTTCGTTGAACGAACTATTCGTCGCCAACCTCGCGCCCGCGGATGAAGACGTGCGGGCCGCGCTGCCCCGGTTCGTCGAGAGCCTGCGCAAAAGTGACATCGGGAACTGCAGCCTCCTGCCCTGTCCGGACAAGGGCAGCGCCTGCAAGCGCCTGCACCTCTTCCTGCGGTGGATGGTTCGGACGGACGCGGTGGACCCGGGCGGATGGGTGGGCGTGCCCCGCGCCAAGCTCATCGTGCCGCTGGATACCCACCTGGCCCGCATCGCGTGCGGACTCGGGCTTACGAAAAGGGCATCGCCGGATGCCGTGATGGCGCTGGAAATAACTCGGGCCTTCCGTTCAATTGTCCCCGACGACCCGGTGAGATATGATTTCACCCTCACCCGTTTCGGAATACGAGGAGAGATGAAAGCCGACTCCCTTTTTCGGGAACTCGCCTGCGATTGACGGAACGGGACAAATCTTCTTCGCTTGGCTTTCCGGAGGGAATGTGACAATATTGTCCGGGTTGAAATTTTTACAGTGAAACGGAGGAATTATTTCATGAACGGCAAGGTCATCAGGATGGAGAGAATCATCAACCGTGACACGGCAAAGACCGTGATAGTACCGATGGACCACGGCGTTACAGTGGGGCCTATCCAGGGCATCGAGGACATGAGGGACATGGTCAACGCCGTGGCGGAAGGCGGCGCCAACGCGGTTCTCGGACACCTGGGCCTGCCGCTCCACGGGCATCGCCGGCATGGAAAGGACGTGGGGTTGATTCTCCACCTGTCCGGCAGCACTTTATGGAGCCCCGACCCCAACGCCAAGGTGCTCGTGAACAGCGTTGAAAACGCGCTCCGGTTCGGCGCTGACGCCGTGAGCGTGCACATCAACATCGGAGCGGAGAACGAGGCTGAGATGTTAAAGGACCTCGGCGAGGTTTCGGTGAAGTGCATAGACTGGGGCATGCCGCTGCTCGCCATGATGTACACGCGCGGAAAGAAATTCAAGTCGGAATCCGATCCGGAAGGAATCAAGCACGCGGCGCGCATAGCGGCCGAGCTCGGCGCAGACATCGTGAAGGTCATGTACACCGGTTCAGCGCAGAGTTTCAAAAAGGTTGTCGCCGGCTGCCCCATCCCCGTTGTAATCGCCGGCGGCGAAAAGGTTAAGGACGAGGCGGCTATTTTCAAGATGGTGCGCGAGGCTCTGGATGTCGGCGCAAGCGGTGTGGCTGTTGGGCGGAATGCGTTCGGGCACAAACACCCGGCGAGAATGGTCCGCGCCATTTCCGCGCTCGTGCACGAGAAAGCATCCGTTAAAACTGCTTTCAAGATCCTCGCAATGGCGCCGTGAGGCAAACAGCGGACACGGCAGACAATCAAGCATCCGGGACGACAGCCTTCTCGAGCAGTTCCCTGGCGTGCCGAAGCGCCACTGCGGTGGAATCGCGGCCGCCGAGCATTCTCGCTATTTCCTCCACACGCGCGTCGTCCTCCACCGGGCTGATGGCGGTGACCGTCCGCCCCTTGCTCTCCGCCTTGGAAACCGAGAAATGGGACGTTCCATGAACCGCGACCTGCGGCAGATGCGTGATGCAGATGAGCTGCCGCCGCGCGGCAAGGCCGGCCAGCTTCAGCCCCACCGAGCGCGCTGTAGTGCCGCCGATATTCATGTCAATCTCGTCGAAAACGAGGGTGGGCACCCTGTCATGACTTGCCAGCACGCTCTTGAGCGCCAACATGACCCTCGAAATCTCGCCGCTCGATGCGATCACGCGCAGCGGCCGGGCGGCCTCGCCCTTGTTCGGAGCGAACTGAAAATCAACTTCGTCCATGCCGGAGCGGCTTGGTTCCGCTTCGCCAACCGCGACATCGAACGCGCCCTGCCCGAACCCCAGGGCGCGCACCTCGCGGGCGACTGCGCCGGAAAGCCGCTTCGCGGCCGCCCTTCTCAGCTCGCCCAGTTTTGCGCCCTTCTTATGCATCGCTTTCAGGGCGGCGGCAAGATCGGCCTCGATTTCCCTGATCCTTTCTCCGCGGGCAAGCAGTTCGCCAAGCGCCTCCCCGGACCGTGCCAGGTGCGCCAGCACATCCTCAACCGTATTCCCGTATTTTCTCTTCATCTTCCTGTAAACGGCCAGACGCTCGTCAAGCCACTGCAGGCGGGCGGGATCCTGGTCAAGCCCCTGCACGAACCCGGAAATCTCGGCGGCGAGCTCCTGAATCTGCACCGCGACCGACCTCGCCTCATCCTTCCAGGCCTGCGCCTTGCCGGTGAGCGGGCCGAGCTCGCCGAGCGACTGCTGGACCGTCACCATTCTTGAGAAAGCGGACGCCTCATCCTCCGTCAGCGCGCCGCTGGCGGCCTGGGCAAGCTCGATGATGCGCTGCGCGTTGCCGAGCACGGTCTGCTCCCTAAGCACCGCTTCCTCCTCGTCCGGCTGGAGCCCGGCGGCCTCAATCTCCTTCACCTGGAATTCCAGCGTCTCAATGCGCCGCGCGGCCTCATCCTCGCCCCCGGCCAGCAGTTCTTCCTTTCTCTTCTCGAGTCCGCGCGCCGCCGCGTGGGATTCGGCGAAGGAAGCACGCTCCTTTTCCAGCCCCGCGTAATCATCGAGCGCCTGGAGCTGGAATTCCTTCTTGATAAGCGACTGATGCTCGTGCGGACCGTGAATATCCACAAGGAGATCCCCTATCCTCTTGAGCGACTGCAGGGTAAGGTTCGAGTCGTTGACCAGCGTCCGGCCCGCGCCTGATGCGCTTATCATTCTGCGGATTATCAGCTCACCGTTCTCGCACGGCTGCAACCCCTGTTCATCCAGTATGGCATCAATGGGCGACGGATCGCGCAATCGGAAGGCCGCTTCTACCGAGCAGGAATCCTCGCCCGACCTGATCATCTCCTTCCCGGCCCTGTCGCCAAGCGTCAAGCCGAGCGCGCCTATCAGAATGGACTTGCCGGCGCCCGTCTCGCCGGTTATGACGTTCAAGCCGGGTCCGAATTCAATCCTGACGTTTTCAACGACGGCAAGATTTTTTATCTGCAGTGATTGGATCATGGCCGGTCAATATAGACGATCCGCCTGCCGCTCTCCAGCAGAATCTTGCCCGATTTTCTCAAACGAGCATGAATGGATGGGCGCATTCAGGCCGTTGAACACAAGTTCGAACTCCGTGCGCTCCCCGTCGCCGGGCGCGAAGGGCGGCGCCGGAGCGAACCGCGGATCGGAAAAGAGAATGCCTGATATCCCTTCGAAGTATTCCGCGTGATCCGTCGCCACGTGGATCGTGCCGCGCGCCGCCAGCGTCCGCGCCAGGGAATCCGTGAAGGAAGCATCGAACAGGCGCCTGTGATGGTGCCGCCTCTTCGGCCATGGGTCCGGAAAGAAAAGATAGCAGGCTGAAAGAGAACATGGAGGAAGGAGCCGGGAGACAATGTCCTCCGCCTCGGCTCGAATGAGACGAATGTTCGTCGCCCCGGCGCGAAGCGCCTTTCGCTCGACCTTCATTATGCGGGATTGCTTCTTGTCGATACCGATGAAGCAGGTCCCGGGATGGGCCAGAGCGCGGGCAACCAGGAAGCCACCCTTTCCGCACCCGATGTCGAGATCAACACACGCCGGACGCTTTCCGAACACCTCCGCGAGGTTCAGCTCGCCGGGCCGCCCGGAGACGTCAATGCGCAGACTATCCGGATTATCGTTCATTGTGTACGGAAGTGATTTACCTTGCAGAGGATGCCGACTTGGCGGTCTTGATGTACTCCATGATGCCGGTGGCGATGCCGGAGGCCACGCTGTCCCTATACGACCTCGTCAGCATCTTCTCCTCTTCCCCCTTATTGGACACGAAGCCGCATTCAACGAGCACAGCGGGGCACGGCGCATCCTTGAGTACATCAAACCTGGCCCGCCTTACACCCCGGTCCGCGCAAAGAGTGCTCGCGAGCATTTCCTTTTGCACGTAATAGGCGAGAAGCAGGTTTGCGCGGTCATGACGATTGCCGGAAAAGGAGTTCTTATTCACATTGCCGGCGGTTGATGAGTAGCCCGCGGCGGGCATGATATAGGTCTCAATCCCGTGCGCCCTGGAATTGTGCGCGGCATTGACATGAATGCTCACGAACAGATCAGCCTTCCACTCTCTGGCCTTTGCCGGCCTCGATGCGAGGCTCATTCCAATATCGGAGTCGCGCGTGAGGCGAACGTTCACTCCGGAAGCACGCAGTTTATCCCTTACGCGATCGGCGATATCGAGCACCACCTTCTTCTCATAGACGCGGCGCCTGCCTATGGCGCCGGTGTCGTCTCCGCCGTGTCCGGGATCCAGCACCACCGTCGAAAACCCGGCACCGGCGAGGGCATTCTCCGCCCGCAGGAGAGGATCTATCACCTTTGTCACGTCCTCGGTCTCAACGGTCCATCCGTTCTTGTCCTGGAGCACCGCGCCGTTCATCCATATCAGCGTCCCATTGAACCACAGTTTGCGCGAATTAGTCTCGAAAGCCACAGTGCTGTACACGCTCTTGAACGTTATGATGCGGTCCGCCTTGGACGGAGCCGGGAAACCGTACCGGGCACCGACGATGTTCAGGGGCTGCCGCATGATGGGCGAGCGAGCGCCGCCGGCCCGCTGCGCGCGTGCGGGTGGAAGCAGCACAAACAGCATAGCCAGCGCGGCAAGAGCCGCACACGCCGGGCGCCATGATTGACCGGCTGCGCGAAATGATCTTTCCTCTTCTGTATTCATAAACTCTTGAAGCCCGGACACCTGCGCAACAGCAACAAGAACGATCCGATTTCAGAACATCTCACGCGGATTAATGACGCCCTCAACCGCAAGACCCGTTGTTAAGTGTTAATTCCATGCTCGTCCCTAATCCCTACGCCCGACGCGCGCCCCTGCTCTCCGCGCCCGAAATTCATGCGAAAGATTGTCAGAACGTCCCGGAGATGTCAAGTGA
>JAGYMT010000145.1 GCA_018400335.1 Kiritimatiellia bacterium
TCACATGGAGAATTGGAAGGATGCAGTGACGAGGCAGGCAAAGAAGCACCTTTCTTAAAAATCCAGCATTCCAACATTCCACTATTCCATTATTCCTGTCCCTATGGGACGACAGTGAATCAGCGCAAAGGATGCGGATTGAAAACTGTCCTTGCTTGACTCAAACAGGTTATGACCGCAATATGGCCGCCATGAATATTGAAACCATTACCGTGGGACCGCTTGGCACAAACTGCTACATCGTGTGGAATGACCCGGGCCGGGTCATGGTCGTTGATCCCGGCGATAACAGCCCCGTGATCCTGGATTTCCTGACGAAACAGCGCCTCGTTGTGGCGGCTTACATTGCCACCCACGGGCACGTGGATCATATCAGCGCGCTGGCCGCCTTACACAGGGCGCTGCCGGCTCCCATCGGAATGTCAAGCGCCGATGAAGCATGGGCTTTCAATCAGGGCAATCGCCTGCCCCCTCTGTACGGGGTGCCTGAGCGGCCCGCGGAGATCTCGATTTGGCTGGAAGACGGCGTGGAATTCGACATGATCGGCGTGAAATACACTGTCATCGCAACGCCGGGCCATTCACCCGGCTGTGTTTGCCTCCATTTTCCGGGAGAAAACGTCCTCTTTGCCGGGGATACTCTTTTCAGGGGCTCCATCGGGAGAACTGATCTGCCCTGCAGCGATCAGCAAGCAATGGAGCGCTCGCTATCCAAGCTGGCCGGTCTGCCGCCGGAAACACAGGTCTTTCCGGGACACGGCCCATCCACAACCATCAAACACGAGCTGAACGCCAATCCTTTCTTGCAATAAAACCATGGCTGACCGCTATGGTCGCAAGCTGATGGTTTGCCGAGCCATGGTTGCCGGTTCGGTGACGCTTCTCCCGATGTCCTATGCAAGAACGATTCCGGAGCTGTTGCTGTGCCGGCTCCTGCAGGGTGCATTCAGCGGCACCTTTCCCGCCAGCATAGCACTGGTAGCCAGCGTGGTGCCGCGACGCCGCAGCGGTTTTGCGCTGGGCATGATGCAGGCAGCAGTGTTCATAGGCAGCACCATAGGCCCCTTCTTCGGAGGAATGGCCGCTGACGCGTTCGGATACCGCGTGAGCTTTCGCCTGAGCAACAGCATGGCCAACTCCTCATTCCCCTTGGTGGTCAAGGACTTCGGAATCAACCCGATGCACCTGAACAGCATGACGGGCACAATCATGGCCGTCTCAGCGGTGGCTGCCGCATTTTCCGCCGGCATACTGGGTCATAATGGTGATGGCATATTTTCATGATCCCCGGAGCTTGCGCAATAAAAACGCAACGGGACGAACGGGCTCAGTCGGGCCTCGTCGCTCCAAGACGCAGGACGGGCAGGATGTTCTGCTCAAGTGTCGGGTTGAGATCGAACAGCACGAAGCCGCGCAGACCGAGCCGCCGTGCCATGGCGATCTGGTCAATCACCTGGTCGGCCGCAAGCCGGCTCTCGGACGTCGTGACCCCGATACCGGTATATATCCGGTCCTTCGATCCGGGCAGGGCGGCCTGCCTCGTGAGCATCTCGTTGAAAGACGCCATATCCTGCGCGTAGTTCATGGGAACCACGAAATCCACCAGCCCCTCGCGAAGCCAAAATCCCCAGTCCTGTCCCACGCTCCGCGCGCATACCGGATAGGTGGAATAAACCGCGGCCGACAGCTTCACATCCGGGTTGATCCGCCTCGTCTCCGAACGCACGCGTCTCACGAAATCAGTGATCTGGCCGGTCCGCCATTTGCGGAATTCCTCGCGAAAACGACCCGTAGCGGCGCTCGCGGGCCAGCCGGAGACGGATTTCCCGATATCCCGCTCGAAACGAAGTCTGCACCCTTCACAATAGCAGGAGGCGGAATCAGGATATCGCACGTAGTCAAGATGCACACCATTGATCTTATAGCGGCGGACAAGATCCGCCACGGCCTCAACTTCCATTGTCACGTTCTCCGGGTGCGAAGGACACAGCCAGTCGAGCGTGATCCCTTTCACGGAGCGCTGCAGTCTGCCTTCCTTCTCAAGGCTCTTAATCCATGCCCGGCTCCCGTTGTTGCCCAGGTTCCAGCATACCTTCCACGCATGCACTTCAACCCCGCTCTTCCGGGCCGCCTCGACACACGACTCGATCTGATCGCCGTAGGTCTTGAAGATATGCGAGCCTGGCACAACGCCGCTCCGGTAATGAGCCGCGCCCGGCCATAGCACATTCGGAAACACCGCTCCTATCCCGCTCTCCGCGAGCAGCCTGCACGTCCTGTCCCAATCGCCCGGATACAATCCCAGCCCGGAATGATTCCATACCCCGCGGAATTCCCCCTTCATCGGCCGCTGCACCCTGGCATAGGCATCGAGCATGGTCCGTCGCAGCGCTGCCGCGGAATCAAGCACATCGGGGAATTGCCGGGCCATCCAGGCGTCGGATATGTCACCGAACAGGCGCCGTCCGTCCGCAAGCAACCTGCTGACGGCCGCCTCATCACGGCTCCCGGCCGCGCGGCGCGACAGTCCCACCAGCGCGCCGTGGAAACTGCCATAGCCACCCACTCTTCCCGCACCCATCATCGCGGACCGAGCTGCGGCGCGCCAGGTCGATGGATCGAGAAATCCAAGAAGACCCGCAAGCATTCTCTTCTTGTTCTCGTCGTCGCCATCGAGGAGTATATGGGTCATCCAGAACCCGCGCCCGGTCTGCACCCAGGCGGGGTCCCGCCCGGCGTTCCCGCCCGCGCCCCGCCAGTGCGCGATTACGCGCGATTCGCGCCCCAGGGGACGGACCGGCCGGATATTCCGCGAATCCTGAAACACGGCCGCCGGGAGATGCTCAGGGGCATCAGCCGTGAACCGGAAACTGCTCCACTGGCCAGGACTGCTCTCCGGAGTGTAGTCGCCGAGCTCCACGCCCATCAGCTTGGCAAGGCCCGGCGAGGACGAGTAAAACACCATCAGCCTGCCGCCGCGCCGTGCAAAAGCATCCAGCCGCGCGATCACGGACTCGGGTGGAGACGGGTTGTACGGCAGCACGGCCACGCGCGATCGGGCAAGACCGCCCGCAGCCACATCCTCATCGCACATCAACGCATAGCTGATCCCGAGCTCATCAAGCCACCTGCCCGTGCGGCGCGACGCACTGCGAGCCGCGCTCCGTTCTGAAGCATCCGGCGCTGACAAACTGCCCTCCACCAGGGCGACATCGCAGATGCGCGCCCGCAGAGAATACAGGTCAACGTGCGTGTCAAGATCCAAAGCGCTCGTGAAGCTGATCCGCAGGCCCGATATCCTGTTCCAACCCGCCGGCCTCCCCTCGACCGCGGCTCGCTTGATTTGAAATGAAAGAGTGTGCCGCGCGCCCTTGCCCAGCGGAACGATCCACAGGCGCCAGCCCGCCCCGCTTTTCAAGTAGACCCCGATGGTGCGGACAACATCCGGGCGCGGACACGCCACTTCCAGCTCAAGCACATGGTAGTCAGACAGATCGAGGCTGACCTCGCGGTCCCAGAACATCCGGCTCAAACCGGATTGATTGAATTGGCAGGGGAAACGAACTCCTGTGCCCCCGGCATCCAGAACCGCAGGCGCGCGCGTCGAGCGGCCGCCCGGAGAAGAGACCGATGTCTCCGTACCCGTCGCGCCGCCGGTCCAGAAAGACCCTCCTGAACCCCGGGCCCGGATTGAAAAGACATCCAGATCACGCACCGTATCCGCGCGAACCGGCACAGCCGCGAAAACCAGCATCAGAAGAAGAATGACAAGCGCGCTCGCATTCGGCATCCGACGCCACCCCGCAGGATAGCATAACAATCTCTCATTCATTAGAATTGGTGAACCAAAACCCCCTTGCCTTGTCCGATTGCGATCATTATAGTATTGCCCCGGAACAATGAAAGAAGGATTTTTCAAGATGGCAGATACGGATTGCACTCAACCCGTTGCGACAGCGGAAATAAACGGCGACGACAACGAGGCTCACCCGGAGTCGGCGCCCTGGCACGTGCTGCACGTCCGCCCGCGGTGCGAGAAGAAGATGGCCGATTACTGTGAGTCGTCCGGAATCAATCATTATCTACCGCTGCGCGCGGAGCGAAAGATCTACCAGCGCCGGCGGGTTGAATTCAAGAAACCCCTCTTCGCTGGCTACGTTTTCGCGCAATTCGGGCCCACACTGCGCGCGACCGCGCTCAAGAGCGGACAAATTGTCAGGATCATCGAGGCGCCGGACCAGGCTCGGCTGCTTGACGAGCTCGATCAGGTTCGAAAGGCGCTCGATGCCAATCCTGTCCTTGCCGCGTGCCCCGCGATAACGCAAGGGACGAGGGTGAGAATCACCTCCGGTCCTTTCATGGGGCTCGATGGGATCGTCTCAACAATTAAGGGACAGACCCGGGTGATGCTCAATGTGGACATAATAGGCCAGGCTGTTCCCGTGGAGGCCGGCATGGAAATGCTGGAACGACTATGACGCCGATTCAACCGCGAAAGTGTGTTTTTTTCGACAGGGACGGCATCGTGAACGAGTCGCCGGGGCCCGGCCGCTACGTCACGCGCCGTGAGGATTTCCATGTGCTGCCGGAGTTCATCGAATCGCTGCGCAAGGCCCGGCAGCACGGCTACTGCGCCGTGATAATCACCAACCAGCGGGCTGTCGCGAAGGGATTGATAACGGTGGCGGCGCTTGAACAGATACACATCTTACTCGAGGACCTGCTCTGGAAGGAGCATTCCCTGAGCCTGCTGGACATAGCCTACTGTCCCCACGAAACAGGGGTGTGCCAGTGCCGCAAGCCACTGCCCGGCATGCTCACAGGCATGGCGCGCCGGCACGGAATAGACCTCCGGGCATCATGGATGATCGGGGACTCGTCCACCGACATCGAGGCCGGGCGGCGTGCCGGCTGCCGGACCATTCTCGCGGGAACCGGCGCGCCAGGAGAAGGGGCCGACAGGCAAGCGCCCTCCATGCGCGAACTCCCCGCCCTTCTCGATGAAGTGCTCTGAAGTTGGCGCGGGCTGTTTTCGGCCAATGAGCCGGCAAGGAAAGCGAGTCGGCGCCACGACAGGGATAACGGCTCAGTCAGCCCCGTCCTGTTTCAGCTTTCTCAATCAGGCTTGAGCCTCCGGGTATTTCGCAATTCACGGTTGACACCCGAAATGCCGCAGCTTGTCGGAAAGGTAGCCGTCAATGCCGGGAAGGTCCCCGGGATGCACGGAGATCAGGTGCTTCCCCTCCTGCTGATAGAGCATCTGTTTCTTGTACATACTCATCTTATACTGCGGCGTATCAAGCCCCCAATACTCGATATACACGTCCAATTCCGGCAGGTAGAAATCCGGTCTGATCTGGAACTCCCCGATTATCCGGAACTTCGCGTCATAGCGGTATGCAATGCCCCGAGCCGCGAGCCATTCCGCGATGCGGCGTTCGCCTTTCGACTGAACCACCGTGCCGTCAAGAGCCTCGATTGTCTTGTTGAGCTCGACCTGGGTTTCGAAATTGCGCCGATCAAGAAAGACCTCGTCGAAACAGCGGTCGCAATACACGCGCTGAAAGGCACCGTTTGAACGGGCATATTCCTCCTCCGAGACAGGCGCATTGCACCGCAGGCAGCGGTGCTGCACGCCGGTTTCCTCATCCGCGGCGGCTTGATCAATCGCATCCGCCACCGTCGCGGCTGCCGCG
>JAGYMT010000146.1 GCA_018400335.1 Kiritimatiellia bacterium
ATACCGCAATTCCTGCTCCGTTCCAGAAAGTGCCGTAGTTTCCGCGAGAATCGCGTCATTCAGGAACGATTCGAGAGGTTCGATCCAAACTGTCCCCTCTCGCTCTATTCGGAGGATTCGTTCCTGGACACCGGTCTTCTCGTGAAGGAGTTCGTCCTTGTGGGCGTAGTCGGCTTGCTCAAGAGAGCCGTCAAGATACACGTCCAGAAGCCGGGAGAGGCGAGTCTCGGCCTTGGCGAGTCTCGCCTTCTCCCCGGCAAGCTGGTCCGTGCGGCAGTTGGATTCCGCCTGTCGCCACGCCTTGACCTCCGCCAGCATGTGGGCTCCGGGCTCCGCCGGGATGGCCGCGCGCGCGGTCACTGTTCGCAGTTCGTCGGTGAGGGCTTCCTCACGGATGAACCGTTTCTGTGAGCACGGCCCCAGCTTACGGGTGCAGCGGTAGTAGTGGTGTCCCTTCTGCCGCTCGCCCGTGATGGCCGCGCCGCATTCTCCGCATTTAATGAAGCCAAGATACGGTAGGGGCTCGCGGCGCGTTCTGGTGAGTAGCATTTTGTACTGGAGATCATCCTTGCCGTAACGATTCTTCAGATAATAATCCTCAATCAGCGCCGCAGAAACCGGTTCATCCAGGCCTTCTGCTTCCAGACGACGCTTTAGCGCAAGGAGAAGCAGCGTAATCGTCGTGATGCGTTGCTGACCATCAATCACTAGCCGGCGGGAAATTGCCGCACTGGTATCCTGTTCAGGAATATAAACCGCCGAGCCAATGAAATGACTATTCAACTCGTCATTTCCACCAACGCATATGATATCCAGCCAAAGCTGCTCGCAATGGCTCCGCTCCCAACTGTATGTCCGCTGGAAGATCGGGATGATGAACTGCTTGGAGCCTTCAAGTAACTGGGTGAATTGTAAGTCTTATGCTTTCATAAGGTTTCCTTTGTCGTTGAATCATCGGTTTGCGCTCTTGATCATATCAATAATTTCTTCTGGATGCACCATCTGTCTGCATGTAACACCATGTTCAAAAAAATACTTTTTTATTTTCTCGACCCGCCCCTAGTGAGGTCAGATATTGGCATTCACTCTCCACCTGCCAGAACGGCCTCCACAATGCTCTCGAGCGTGGTGAACGCATCCTCTGTCTTGAGAGCACTACGCAAGCGTCGCCGCCGGCTCGCAATCGGTTTGCAGGGATCGGCAATCATGGGATCAGCCGCAATCAGCGCGACCGCCTTTTCGGAGATATGCCGAGCCAAGTTGCCGATCTCCAAGTGATCCGGATTCGATGCGTCAAACCGTGGCACAACCCTGTTCGGCAATGTGTGCAGATGGCGCGGACCCAATTCGCCTTCAGGGATGAAGTCCCGTATAACCTCTATGAGGGCGTCAGTATTGAACATGCCTGTTCGATACCACGCCTCGGCTTCTGTAGGCACTAGATTCCAGTAGAGCGTCTGATCAACGACGATATCGGGCTGATCCGCAATCCTCAGCAGCGCCGCACATGCAATGCCGCCACCCGCCCCGTTGAATACAAGAAACTGGCCAGCCGCGAAGATCTGCCGCGTAAGTTTCGCTCGCTCATCAATGTACTCGTGAAGCGACTTGCGGATTCCCGCTACCTTCATGGCATGACCAATCCGATCGAACCGGCGCGCTGTCTGGGACAGGCCAGCCGTGCGTATAGAAGCAACGTCCATGAATTCCCACTTACCTGTTTCGTCACGGCGGGCCGGAATGGCGATCCGGGTGAAATTCCCATCGAGCGTGAATGGTAAAAGGTTTAGCGATTGCGCCATCCGGTGGATGAAACACGGTGCGGCATAGCCGTTGAATACGCCATCCTTTAGTTGCTTGGCGTCTTTCACGGCAAAGAAGCTCGCATCGCGCCTCCCCGGCGTCTTGACCCGCCATTCCGCCCCCCGCTCGCTGACGACCTCAACGCAAACAGCTGCACGAGGCATCAGGTCGGCACCCTGCGGTGGGACCTCGCCGGAGCCGGTGCCTGTGGCCATCGAAGCCTCGCCCACAACCCATGCTGTCCGCTTGCCGAGCCGACATACCTCAAAGGGTGCCGGTTGAATCGCGGCCGGCGATGCTATCGCACCGATGGGAGAAATCCGTGCTGCGACAGAAGGCTCCGTGCATTTCGTGCCGATCAGCCCCACTGCACGAACCTTGAACGTACCACGCGCTATGGCCCATACCTCCTGTACCGCCAGCGGAACCGGTCGGTCCGCGGCTAGAAAGGACCCATCCCGCAGTTTGGCGTGGTGCTGGCCGTTCAGTACTGTTCCGGGAACGAGACAGGCAACGCCCGCGCCCGCTTTGAGATAGCGATCTACAGCATGCAGAAGATGAGTCGTGGCGAGTTCGAGATGCAGATGCGCTGCCCCGCTGGGCTTGATGCCGTAGGCCAGGGCGCGCTCCGACAGGTGTGTCTTGTAAGGATTCTCGGCAAGCTGGCTCATGGTCAGCCACGGGGGGTTCGACACCAGGCCGTTGAATTGCCCTGCCAGCAGACCTGGCTTATACGTGTTACGCAAAATAAACGCCCATATGCCGTTACGATTGGCAACGGCGAGGGCGCTCATTCGATAGGCGAGCTCATAGATGGACCGCGCTGTGCTGTCAACTTCTTTAGAGGAAAGCGCAATTCGGTGCTTTTTTTTCAAAGCAGAAACCAGTTGTCCGGCGCGCTCCGCCGTGATAGCTGCGGTACTGCCGCTATCCCGAGCCTCGCAGGCCTCGTCATAGCACCAATCGATAATATCGTCGAACATCGGTCGCTGTGCGGGTGTGATAAGTGCGGATGGAAGTGATACCGCATGGTCATCCAAATCCACTACAATGTCATCCGCTTCTCCGGGCATGGGCACTTTGCGCGTGGTCGGGGTGACCGCGAAAAGCGAATCGGCATGGTAAACCGGAACTGTTGTCTGCGCTTCCGAACCACGTATTTCAGCCGCAAGGGTTACAACCCACGTCGTCTTGGCCAGCATCACCGCTAGGGGATCGATGTCAAATCCTGTCACCGCCGACACCAATTCGGAAAAGGAAGCGTGCGGCTTAGCCCGCTTGGCGGCTTTGATCACCTCCGCCATGATTGAACCGGAACCGCAACACATGTCGATGAAGCACGGCGACTCATTCCCTGGCAGCAGGCTGATGCACTTATCGGCCAGAGCGCATGCAATCCATTGTGGCGTCCATTCCTGCCCTAGAAATTTGCGCTGGGTCTTGCGCGCAAGCTGAGACATCAAACGCCCGAAGAGGTCATCTTCCTGAATGGACGAGAAATCGTAGGCATACAAATCGGCCTGCATCTCACGAGCCACCGGCAGCACATGCGGCAGATACTCCGGGCGGATCATCCAACCGAAGTAATCCATCTCGACCATGTTGCGGAGATTGTAGCGGATCTCGAAAAGCTCACCGGTCAGGATATCCGCCAATTCCTGTTCGTCGCTCAGGCAGGCGTGTGCTGCCAGAATATTGGCGCATAACAACCGCGCCAGAACCGCAATGTACGCCTCGTCCACATAGGCAGATGTCCGAAACTCCCCTTCGGCACCTTCCAGGTAGTCAACAAACCGCGACCAAAGATCGGTCGCCAACCCGACCGACGTATCACGGGTCCGGCTTTCCTGAACCAGCTGCGACAGCGACTCGGTGTGCCGCCCGTATGCCGGGCTCTCCAACCCAAGATCACCGGCAATGAAACGGGCACCGACGGGACGCGATTGTTCCCTCGCAAGGTGCTTTCGGAGAAACACCGTGAAGTACCGGGCAGTTTCGTCATCAGCGACATCCGCTGAAAACGATTCTACCTCCGACAAGGTAACATCCTCGGGCGTACAGTCGCCCGGCGCGACACCTTCCGCTACATGAACATCATAAACGTGCCACTCGACCGTGTCCGACAGGATGCCGCGCACCTGTGATTCGGCAATCCCCGCCCGGATCGCCCCTGCCGCATATTCTCTCACCTGACGATAGCCTCCGTCACGGCGTGTCCGATCACGCAAATCTGGTTCGAACTCGATCACCGTGGAACGTACAAGCGTATCAATGAAACGATTCGCCGTCCCGCCGCCAGCCTTTGCAATGCGGGTCGCGGCTTCGGTACCTTCCGTGTAGTGGTCAATCCATGATTGATCGGCGATATCCGGAAAGATTTGCCGTAGCCGCGAAGCCAACTCGCTTCGCAATACAGCCTCCGGTCGTCCCTCGTCACGTAGACGGCGGCAACGGGCGATCATATTTCGAATCGGATCAAGATTGTCTGTCATACTATCTCCTCTGTCTGGCAAGTTGCGCATCCTCAATGAATAACTCAAGCTGATGCCGTGTGAGCCCGACCCGGTCAGCCGCGACGCTCCCCTCCGACTTCCTCATCAGCGCGCCGATGACAACCCCGTCAATGGCATCCGTCGGGCACTTGACGTCAAGCAAATACAATCGGGCAATCTCGCCGTCATCAAGCTCCGGCATCGGCAGGCGCCTGAGCTGCGTCGCTTCCAGTTTGAGCGCACCGCCACCCATAGGCGTCCCAACCGCCTCCATGCAGGCACGCGCCCACGTACTGCGTAGCAGGGCGCATATCGCGCCGGGCGTCCAACGGGGATCATCGGACCAGAGGGTCGCGAAATTGGCGTCAATGGCTATAGGCTCACCTCGGGTCATGACGGTCTGAGGTGTCAACTGATTCACGCGGGGCACGAATACATCCGGACAATGGCGACGGGCAAGGCCCGGCAGCATGTACCAGAATCGCGGGGTTGCTGGTCGGTTCCCATTGCGCGCCGGACGTGCATTGGTTCTCACAGCCGTCAGTTCCGGGATATGTCCGGCCTGCGGTTCGCCCCCGACCCTTATCGCCGCCGCGCGTCGGACATGCTTCGCCAATTCTTCCGGCATTATGGAGGGCAGCGGCTCCCGCAACCTTTCGTAGAGATCCCGAGCCGACTCAACCGCCGCGCGGTCTTCTGGTAGCACGTACCGGCGAAGATTAAGTATGCGACCGGGAGGAAGAACACCTTGCGCATACAGATCAAGCTCAGACTGCCGCCGCAGAACAGGAACGAGAGCATCTGCGGGAACCGCCAGCGAACCGCATCGAAATAGCTTACCAGGTCGGACGCAGGCATAGCCATCCTGCCTACTCTCCACAAAATCGACATAAAAAAAGTCATTACAGCCGGTACGTAGTCCCTGTCCCACCCTGATTCCCAACTTTTCCAGCCTGCACACGCGCCTTGGCCGGAAATCCAGAACGGAGGCAATTTCCTGCGGCAGCAATCCGTCGGTCTCCTGCATTGAACACCGGAACAACGGCAGGTCGCCCGCCAGCGGTTCCACGATGGGCAACCACCCCGACCGGCCGCAACGCGCCAGTACATCAGCGGCTTCGTCGGTATGCTGCCTTTCCTCGCGACGGATTCCCTTCCGACTAACCGCAAAGTCCGCCCTGGTCAGCACCCAGTCCGCAAAATTGCACTCGGGATCTTCCGATGGGAAAGCTGAGCCGATCAGGCTTTCGCCACCCTGAGCCTCGGGGTCGAGCTCAATCCATTGGCAGTTTCCCGGACGACAATCCCGCTGCGCCAGCGGCATTTCCGTTTCCTCCGGCGGGAGCCGCGTCGCCACAACCAGTTGCGTGC
>JAGYMT010000147.1 GCA_018400335.1 Kiritimatiellia bacterium
CGGCGAATGAGCTCGGCCAGGAGCTTGACCTGCTCAACCGGATGTTGATTGACGTTGCGCGGATGTGGTAGGAGCTCGGCAAGCGGCACAAGCTTGTCGAATGTGCAGTGAATCGCCGCGTTCTGTGGTTTGCGTTGCTTGCTCATAGCGCCCCCCGCGTAAATGCCCAGGCGCGCCCGAGGCTCATTGCCAGAATCATCAGCGAGAGAATCAGCAGGCAAGCTGTCCCTATGATCTCGCCCCTGTCCGCTGCCGTTTGCCGTCTTGTGCTCATTGTCCCGCCTCCTTTTGTGTGTTAGCCTCTTGGATGAAATAACCACGCGGCCAGCACTTACAGTGGCTTGCCCGATGGCCGTCCTTCGCTCCATGAACGTTCAGACCGTGGCACCTTGGACACGTAAAAACGAAGTGCGGACCCGAGGCCATTACCTCAAAAATCGGTATGCCGTCGCGGTATCCGATAGGCTCATTGACCGCGTTCTTGTCGTTTTTTCCGTCAGTTTTCATTTCTTGCGTTTTTCCTAGTGTTTTTGCTATTTGTTTCGGATGTTTCAGGTTGCTATATTGGTATATTGGAAACCTAATTTTTTATTAGGAATTAGGTTATACAGGGGCGAGTGTAGAGGGTGAAACATCCGCAACATTTCGCCGCCTCAATCGCATAATTCCCCTGACACCACTTCCATTGATGCGCATGAACTTGACCTCCGAAAGAGGAAATACGTTCTCAACCCGCGTGAAAAACTTTCCCGCGCCAAGTGGTCGGTAGCCATTGCCGAGCATCCAGTCCCGGTACTCTGCATAGAGCTCTGCGGATGGCATCCTGTCGTCGTCGCTGCCCGGCTCGAATCCGTCCAGAAGGAAGTTGCGCTCATGGTCGCAGTCCGTCCGGTGCTGGTCCTTTTTTCGCAACCCGTCCGGGCATTCCTCAACCCGGCCGGCGGCGATGACTTCGGCGAGACCTTCAAGCGCCCATACGGCGATGCCGGGCAATTCCTGCGCAACGATCTTTTTGGCGAGGTCGGCATCCCATTCCTCGGGGGGAAGATCCACTGGGAAGGGAATAATCCGCAACCGGCGCCAAATGGCGTTAGATTTGTCAATAAAAGTGGGTAGGCTGTTACCAGATAACACGAACCGCGCCCGGCACCGGGCTGTGCTCTTATCGCGTCCTTTATGTTCAACCTCGATGACGCCGCCTGATACGCAGTGTTTGAACACGCCTTCGATGGCCGCGAGAGCTCCGCTGCCGAGGTCCGTGGCGATTTCACCGCAGATATTCACCTTCGCAACCGATAGCGGCCAGGTCTGGAACCGATTGCCGGGCGCGAGAGACTCAAGCGGAATGCGGCACACGTTACGGAACCCGACAAGAGCCTCGATCACGTCCAGGAGCACCGTTTTCCCGTTCGCGCCATTGCCGTAAAGCTGATAGAAGACCTCAAACTTTTGCACATCGGCCAGGATAAGTCCCAGCATCCGCCTGACGGCATTAAAGTTTTCAGTGTTGGGCTGCACCCTCTCCAGATATTGAATGAACCGCTCCGGGATTATGCCCTCATCAAATTCATAGGACACGAAGTCGGCGGAAAACAGGTCTGGCGATATTGGCCGCGAGTAGTTTTTCGGGAGCTTGCCGTCTGCGAGTTGTTGAGCATATGACCATACATCAACGGCGATATTCTGGAATGCAATCCAGTTCCTTGCATCCTCGCCGCTCGATAACCAGCAAGGCATTTCGACGCGGGCATCAATCCCGCACAAATTAAACGAGGCCAGATTCCGGAGAATGTTTCGGGCGTAGGTATTGGTGGCGAAGGGGGCAAGCTCGGGATTGTCCTGCAGGTAGGTGATGACGCGCTTCTCGACCTCCAGATCACTAACCGGAGACCATCCGTCCGCGAACTGATACCACTGATCGCGGTAATGTCGGATTGAAAGATTCTCGTCCGCTGTGCGAAGCTGTTTTTCAGCAAACTGGAACGCTATTTCCGACGCCGGGGGGGCTGCTGGCCGTCCGCCTTTGCGCCCGTTGTCGGGGCTTGTGAGTGCTCTGCGGTCGCTGGCCTCGTCCTCCGTGGGCGGCACCCATGCAGGAGCGGTCTTGACGATCTCGCGCAACTCCTCGACGCCCCCGCCTGCGTCGAACCAGTCCGTTGCATCCTTCACCTTGCGTCCGGCTCTGTCTGGCAGTTCGATGACCTGGACGGACGCCGCCTTGCCTGTGAGAGCCTGCAGCACAAGAGCGGCATGGCTTCGGCCTGGCTGGTCCTTGTCGGCGATGATGATGACCTTCGCGCCCGTCAGCGTTGCCGTGTAAACGTCCGACCACTTTCCCGCGCCTCCCGCGTTGCACGTGGCAGTCAAACCGTGTACTCGGCAGGAATCCGCGTCTCTCTCTCCCTCGACTAGGAAGATAACGCGGCCGTCCGCCTTCGCCTTCAGCACCTCCGGAAGGCGATACAGAACACGCTCGACGCCGTTCATGTTCCATATGTATTGGCCCGGGTTGGCCGGGTCTGGCCTGCGCTGGCGAAAGTCCTTCGGCTCATAGCGGACCACCTGAAAGATGGGCTGGGTGGCCGCGTCCTGGTAGTCGTAGGTTGCCACAATACGTGGCTTTGAATGCTGTTCACCCTTCACGCCGGCCAGGGCGAAAATGCGCTTCCTGTGCTCATCACCTTCAGCACCCGGGTGCGCAATGCAGCCAAATTTCCCGCCGGCCAGGATAACAAGGTGCTCTCCGGCCTTATCGTTCCCGGTTTCCGCGCAAGCTGGGCACTGTGCAAGCGTCTTCCCGCCGGCGGGGTGGACGTTCTGAAGGCGTGATTCGTCAAGATGGGCGGTGTTCATGCTTGCACCTCCATCAGCTTCAAAACGTGAGCCCGAATCTCCGCGAGTTTCTGGCGCTCGACCTGCTCCGCCTCTTGCTCGGCCTCAAACTGTGACAAGTCCAAATTTCGGCGAATGCTATCCTCGACGATCTGTTCCAGGACTGCCGGCGGAAGGGCGTCGAGCTCGACGGCCATGCTCCCGAATTGCAGCTTGTAGGCTGCCGCTCGCGTGTCGCTCTCCTTGAGGGCATCTACGTTTTGCGGCAGGCGGAATTCCTCGACCTGTTCCGGAGTCAATGCGCACCGCTCCGCCTCGACGGAGGTGTCGAGCTCGGTAAACGTTTCGAGCATTGCTGGAAGCATCGCCCAGCCGGATGGGTCCAAATCCCCGAAATATAAAATTCGTGTCCGCTGCCCGTTTGCGGCGTTTCGGTGAATGCGTCTGGCGGCGTCGTGTAAGTAGGACACTGACGAGAATCCGCGTGCTACGATAACAGGCACACAATAATTGAATGCCACGCCATGACATATGCGCGATAGGGCATCTTTTTCGATCCAGAGTTCCGGGCGGATTTCCTGTCCTTGTAACAGGTCGCGCCGGTAGCCGTTCAAAAATTCTGCGCTTTGTTCGTGCCTGAATTCATCGGCGTTGCTCCATCCATCGCTTGATAAAAACGAGCGTCCGCGGTCCTCGATGCAGTCCCAGGGCACAAGGCCGTCGAGCCGTCCTTTCGTGAGAAGTCGCGAAAGTTTAGAATATGCAGCTCGAGCGTTTTTGATCTGGCCGGATTTCACAAGTTGATAATAGACCTGTCTCAAAGTGACCGGCTGATAGTCCTGTAGGGCGTGAAGAACGGCCGTCGCCTCCGCGAGTTCCGCTTCGCTCTTTTTGGTCCAGTTTCCGCGATTCCGTTTCATGTGAAAAACCCTCCATTTAGAGCGAGATAGATTTTGCGTCCGGCAAAGGGGTTCAGCGGTAAGCGTCGGATAAGTGCGCGGATGAAGACTCGCCATATCATGAAGCGCCTCCGTTTCCCGCAATCAGCGCCGAAACCTCGGATTCAAGAAAACCATTGCCGCGCTGGCGTCCAGGCAATCGGACGCGGGTTAGCGATCCGCTCCTGGCAAGGAGGTCAACTAGACGAACACTGCAGGACAAACGCCGCGCCACCTCACCGCGGCGAACAAGTCGCGCCGGCTGCGGCTCGGGGGTCGTGCCTGCGAGTTCTTTTAATAGTGAAGTCCGGTCTTTCTCGGACAAACTGCGAAAGGCCATCTTTGCAAGTTCCATGTGCTGCGCGCTCATGATCTAACTCCTTGCGGAAAGAGTTCCTGCACGGGGGCGTCGAGGAATCGCGAAGCCGCGAGGGCTGATTCGATTGACGGGCGGGACCGCTCCCGCTCCCAGGCGTAAACCTGGTTTTCCCGAACGCCGATGGCTCGCGCAAAAGCATAGGCGGTCATTCCCCTTACCCGCCGTAAGTGCTGAATCTTGGATGACATTTTATTTTCTCCTTTGTTAGATTTTGTTCTTGCTTTCTACCCTTCAATATGTAACCTTTGTCCTATCTTATGAATGATGCTGTTAATTTAGAGGCTGCGGCGGCAAGGCTTGGCATATCGGCGCGGCAGGTTCGGCGGATGGTGGCCGCTGGCCGTTTGCCGGCGGATGGTGGGGGGCATGGAATAGCGCTGCGGTTCAAGTGTGCGGATTTGGACCGCATTACCCTGCGCCGGTGGCGGCCGTTTGTTAGTGATGTGCCACGCTGGGAGATATTCGCGCGCTATGCAGGCACGGTGCTTCTTGCCGATGATGAGCTTGCCCGGTCTCAGATAGAATACCAGGCTCTTGCACGCATTGGAGAGAAGGCCGTTGACTGTTACGCTGCATGGATGAAATATGTCTCAAGCATTCTTGTCCGCCATGATGCACGGGTAAAAGCCTCGCGGGCATTATGGGGTGACGGTGATGTCAAGAAGTGGGTGTCTGAATTGATCCCGCTGGAGTCGGTCCGGCCTGACCTGATCGAATGCGCGCGAAATCTCGACGGGGTTCTTACTCGGGGCGATTGGGATTTTCTGCTCGCGTCCAAGATAGTGCGGCACGCTCCGACATGGAAGACGATTAAGCGCGCTGAACGCTTGGAAGGTCGTTTGCGTGGCGGTAGTAGCAAGCTGTTTTTGGGACACAAAGAAATGATGTCCGCGGAGAAGAGGGCGGAATTCGGCGGGGTTGGTTTTCTGTGCGATAATGCAGTTGCCGATGTTCTGGGCGTTCATCGGTTCCCGGCGGCCAGAATGCGCAAGCGACTTTTTGCGCGCCTCGGTGATGATGTGTTCTGGCTGATCGTTGCTCTACAAGTCCCGGTCGGATTGGAAACGATGTCGCGGCAGTGGTTGCGCTCGCTACATTCCGCCGATGCAACAACGATTCTTGACTTACAGGAGGACAAGCCGATTAAGAAGACGGTCCTGTCGCCTGTGCCAGAGAGCGCGGAAGACTGCCCGAAATGCGGCAAGGGGTTGCGTCGTGATTGCGGCAATTACACTTGCGCGGCCTGCGCGTGGTCGGGTGATGCGCATAACCTGGAAGACGCGCGGACGATATCCGGCTTGTTCGATGATGTCCGCGCCGTTATAGATTAGGCAAGGATTTCGAGCACGTCCTTCTTGACCTGCTTCCAATTCTTCGCCGTCTGCTTTTCGATCAACTCCCTGACCTTGGCGCGGATGTCCGCCGGCG
>JAGYMT010000148.1 GCA_018400335.1 Kiritimatiellia bacterium
TTTCTCTTTTCTCCTTATTCTTGGTTTTTTAAATATAATCTAAAAAATAATTTAAGCCATTGTGCCTCTGGTAATCTTTGAACCACGGCCGTGATGCCGGACGACGAAGCCATCCGTGCGATGGCCGAATCGTTCACCTTTCGCAAGCCGTCATGGATGCCCGATTGGCAATGGACGCGCGTTCAGGAACTGATCAGACTCGGCGGCGGCAGCGACTACGCCGACGCCATTGCGTCGGGCGACCCCGCGAAATACCGGCGGCAGATCAACTCAATCCTCGCTACGCTGCCCCGCTACTGGCTCGGATGGGGGGTTCAGGATCAATTACTGCTCTGGCATCAGTATCGCGAGGCGCTGCCGGCCTATGCCCGGGACAACATGAAAGCTTACTGGAGCGCCTGGCTGTATCCCGATCTGCCGAACGAAGCCATCAATATTGATCCGCAGGGCGACAAGAAATTCGCCTGGTTCAAGGAGACCCAGGACTGGCGCGGCCTTTTCTCGTTCTTCCGAGTGCGTTGGACCCATCGCGTCGGCACGATGAATTTCAACCACACCGCCTGCATGGGGGCGCTGCTGGGCGGGGAGATGATCGGTTCCGACTGCGCGATGGCCGACGGCCGCGGCGGCCTCGAGAAGATGCTGCTGCGCTTCTGGACTTTCCAGGACGGCACCAGCCAGGAGATGCTCGATCACTATTATTTTTCGATCACTCTCAGTGGCCAGAAAATGTTCGCGGATTATGCGCCGACCCGCCTTGATCGGCTGATGGGTGAGATTATTCGTGATCGCGCCGTGGAATTGCTGATATCAAGCTACCACCCGCACGTGCGCCGCTGCATCGGCGCATCGGGCCGGACGCGCATGTCGAACGTCCTCGGCTACGAGCAGGAGGGCGTCTACAGCGTCCTGCACACCCTCTCGCCCAAAGGCGTGCTGTTACACGTTGACGAAACGAACAGGGTTCAGCGCGGCATGTATCTTTTCGGCTATGATTTCCCGCCGGGCCGCGTTGCCCTTCAAACCCGCGCTTCGCCCTGGGCGCCGGAGTGGGCCAGGCACATGCTGGACGAAAAACCGCTGCCCTACGAGGTGACGGCTTCCGAAACCACTCGCGGCCATTTCAAGAATCCGCCGCTCTGGCGCCGATCCTACCTCGGCCGCCACTACGGTCTGGCGAGCCAGGACATCCAGGGCGGATCGGTGGACGTGCTCGGACAATGGAACCCCGGCGACGCGCCCATTACCGACGCCGACCAGCTCGGCACGCTGACCGTCCGCTATAACATAAACGCGCCGCACATGGCCAAGACCGGCGGCGGCGGCATGCCCTATTCCGGAGCGACAGCGACCTTCCAGCACAAGAACAAGGCTATCGTCTGCACCAAGCCGCGGACCGAGAAGGCATCAACCCTGAAGTTCGCGGGCGAAGGCGGCGTTAAAAGTCTTTATTCGACCGTCGCGCTATGGAACTTCCGCGAGCCGCAAGGCTGGACGCTGACCATTGACGGCAAACCGCAAACAGCCTTCCCGCTTCGCATGAAGGCGGGTCAGCGGATCGCGCTGCAGGACGGAAAAGTGTTCGTCGGCATAATCCCGTTGCCCGCCACCGACCTCGGGCGCGACGACGATGTGGTGATCGAGCCCGGCATTCCCGAACCCCTTGGCGACCGCCACGGAGCCACCACGATAGCGCCGGCTTTGATGATCAACACGTTCAACCTTAAACAGGAGACGCCGCTGGACGCTGAGAGCCCGCTATGGGAGAAGATCTGTCGAGAAACATGTGGCGGATTCGTCATCGAGCTGGGCGACAGCGACGAATATGCGTCCTTCGCCGCGTTTCAGAAACATCTTGCCGACGCTAAACTCGAAACCCGATGGGAAAATGAAACCCGCACCTTGCATGTTGTCTATGAGAGCGGCGAGGACAAGCTGGAGATGGGCTACTGCACTGACTATCCGCAGGCCGATGTCCATTATGGCGTAGAGCCCGGACAACACATTAAGGCGATCCCCTACCGCCGCGTCAACGGCAAGGATCCCTACCTGCCGGACGGCATAGACCGCGACACCACGCTGACCCAGCAGGGCACAACGGGCCGTTTGGAGAAGAACGGCGCGGTTCTGGCGATGGAGCCGGGACGCACCGGCTATCTACAGACCGAGCCTGTCAGCGGAACCTACGTCGGCTACAACCCGCTGCCGGACCTGTCGGACTGGTCGTTGACGGTTCCGGGCGGCGTGCAGGTGCGGGCGGACGGAAAACTGGGACTTGCCCGCATTGCCGTCCAACCCGCCACGGGCAGCCTGTGGATTGACCAGGCTTACAAGGCCGATCAGAGCGGACTCGACGGCATCGCCAGGCGACTGCTGGTTTTCGGACTCAAAGAGGCGCCAAAGGTCACGCTCAACAAAGAGTCGCCGGCGAAACCGCCGGAGCAGGTCGAGGTCAACGGCCAAAAGGCGTATTCGATTCCTCTGGCCGTCAAGTAGAAAGCGTTTCCAATATGAAAAAAGTCGAAGCACAATCGCATTCCACCATTTACAGCGTTCGACGGCACAAGGGGCGTCCAATGCTGCATATTGACGGACGTCCGGAGCCGCGCTATGCCTACGCCTACTCGTACTGCGGTTCATTCCGCTGGCCGGAGGCCGAGGAAATTCACAGCAAGTTCATCGCTCACGGCTGCCGTACGTTCGTGCTGTGCCCGCGCGGCGGGGTTGACGACGACTGGGGCACTCTGCCTTTCTGGACCGACGACAACGTCTTTCCCGACGATCCGCTGGCGGTTCCGGGCAGCGCCTGGCAGGAGACGCTTGACCAGGTCCGGTTCATCCTCGACCGCGCGCCCGACTCGCGTTTCTGGGTTCGCTGCATGTCGCTGCCGCCAAAACGATGGATCGATAAGTATCCCGACGAGCTGCAGCTCAACGCCTACGGCAAGCGGTATCCCGACCCCTCCCTGGCCGGCGACCGCTACGACGAGCAGGTGGGGCGGTTCATGGAGAACCTCGTCCGCCAGTTCGAGCGCCAGCCCTGGGGCGATCGGGTGATCGGGTATCTGGTCTACCCCGTGGGAGAAGGGACAAGCCTTCTCACCTGCGAAGGCTTCTTGTTCGATCAGAGTCCCGCGATGCAGCAGGGTTTTCGCGCTTTTCTGCGCCGGCGCTACGGCACGGACGGCGCGCTCCGGGACGCCTGGCAGCGGACGGATGTGACGATCGACACCGCCGGCGTGCCGAACGACGCGGAATTTCGCGAGCGCGGACGCGCGCAATTCAAGGTATTGCCCAATGCCGGACAAGCGCTCGATTTGGTTTCGCGCCGACTGCATTGGCCTGATCCCGAATCCACCGTCGCGGAACGCGATTACTGCTTCTATATGCGGGAACTCACCGAGCGCAACTTCCGCACGCTCTGTGGCGCGGTCAAGCGCGCGGCGCCGAACAAGCTCGCGGGGCTGGACGCCTTCAAGCAGTCCATGCTGGGATGGCCGCTGCCCTGCATGAGGCACGGCGATTACGAGACGTTCAACTCAGCGATGCACCCGCTCTCCGGCGCGTTCGACATGGCGCGCCTGCTGGACATGCCCGAGCTGGACGCCGTAGCCACTCCCCATCAGTACTCGCATCGCGGCATGGGGTTCGGCTACGAAGGCGAAGGCATCGGCGATTCCGTGGCGCTGCACGGAAAGCTGATGCTCATGGAGGAAGATCAGCGAACCTTTTGCCAGCCCGAAGGCTGGACTTTCGACGCGCTCGCCGACATGACCGAGGCCCGCGCCGGCTTCTGGCGCAACTTCGCCTCGTCCATCACGCGCGGATACCTGACCTATCCGATGGATGTCTGCAACCCGAGCTACTTCATGGACGACGGTATCCAGGCTATCCTCGGGCGCCGTCGCGAGGCGCAGGAGGCCATCCTTGAACGCGAGCGCCGCGATACGCCGTCCGCGGTCATGGTCCTTTGCGATTACGACACACTGCACGAGGATTTCAGCATAGATTATCAAAATCTCGCCGTCCTGCACCAGCAGATGTACGGGTTGGTTCGCTGCGGAGTTCCGGCTCGAACCTATCTGTTCGAGGACCTGGCGCGGGACGATTTTCCCGAACAGCACCGCCTGTTCCTCTTTCCGGACCTCTTCCTATACACGCCCGAACGCCTTACGCTGCTGCGCGACAAGGTCTTTCGTAACGGCAACGTGGTGATCTTCGGCCCCGCCACCGGCATCACCGACGGACGCAAGCTTTCGGCCGAGACAGCCTTCGAACTGACCGGCATTCCAATGGAACTGCTGCGCAAGGAAATGCCGCGATGGGTCAGCGTGGACCGCTTCGACCATCCGATCACCGCAGGCCTGTCCCGCCGCATAGACTACGGCGACTCGTATCCCTATGGCCCGATCCTGGCGACGCTGCCGCATCCCGATGTCCGGCGGCTTGGCGGCATCCGCTGGCCGTCGTCGAAAAGCGGAACGGGACTGGCGATCCGGGAGTTCGGTCGAGGCGCGGCGGGCAACGGAGATCCGGGTCCGCGCGGACCGGGCGATTATGCGGTTGTATTCACCGCCGCCGTTCCATTGCCGCCTGCGCTGCTGCGCGCCTTTGCCTGTTATTCCGGAACGCATGTCTACAGCGACTCGGACGACGACCTCATATTCGCGGACGATCTCATGCTCGGCATTCACGCGACGCGCCCCGGAACGCGGGAGTTCCGACTGCCGCGCATGTCGGCTGTGCGGGATGTGACAGCCGACCGCAAGATCAGCGACTGCGCCGACCGGATCGTTGTGCGCATCGATCCGCCCCAAACTCATCTTTTCATGCTGACCGACCCGGAGTGAAACGTCATGAACGACCTTGACAAGAGATATCAATACGAAATTCTCAGAGCCGGAGCGCCTCCGGCTCTTGATGGCTGGCTGGATTCCCCCGCATGGAAGGGAGCGCGCTGGATCAACCGTTTCGTCGCAATGGACACGTGGGAGGAAGCGAAGCCGGCTCGAGCCGCCATGCTGTGGGATGATACTCGCCTGTTCGTAGGCATCAAGCTTGACGAGCCGCGACTCGGGCTTATCCGCGCCGAAGGAACGCCGGTCGCGAACGACGACATAGTCGAGTTATACCTGGACCCCGGGCTGCCCGGGACCGAGTTCCTGGCGCTTGGCGTGAACGCGCGGGGAGAGGTCGCCGCGCACGCCATGATCATTGACAACCCCGGATGGGGAACACGGCATCCGATCAAGACTGACGGCATCCGCGCCGCGGCGCGGTTGACGGGAGCCGGCTGGCAGGTCGAACTGGCGCTCCCGTTCGCCGCGCTACAAAGCGAGCCGCCTGTCGCTGGGCGCCTATGGCGCGGCAACGTGTGCCGAATGGACCGGCTCGGTTATTCCTGGTCCTTCTGGGCGCTCGGCGAACAGGTTTCCTATAGCTATGACGACCATAAACTTTTTCCCGAACTAAAATTTTCCGCCGCCATCGGCAAAATGCCGCCGCGCCAGGCCGCCCGCCCGCCGGCCTGGCCCGAACAACCGCGTTTTCCCCTTCGCGGGTTCATGTATG
>JAGYMT010000149.1 GCA_018400335.1 Kiritimatiellia bacterium
TGGATCTGGAAGACACGACCCACGCCCTGGACTCGACCAGGAATTCAGGGTGACTCACTCAGGGATTGGGTCGCCGCGCCTAACTGTTTTGCCCTCCCAGACGGCCTCGTCAGTGGCGGGGTCATAGGTGAGGATGCGGCTTGCGCTTCCCGCCGCCAGCGGGACATCGGGCTGTGGCCGCCATCTGCGATGCTCCTCGATCACGGCCGCGTGCTCCGGTCTGCCGGCAAGATTGGTCCATTCGTTCGGATCATGCTGCATGTCGTAGAGTTCCTCGCTACCATCCGCGTATTGGATGTACCGCCAGCGCTCGCTGCGAATACCGTGGTTGCCCTGGTTGTGGCTGGTGACGGCAGGCCGCTTCCGCGGGGCTTCGGCATCCTCGAGGTGCGGCGTCAGACTGAGCCCCTCGAGATCACTGCGGGGTGTGAGGCCGCACAACTCGATGAGAGTCGGATAGATGTCGAGCAACTCGGCCGGGCGGACGCAGCGCTGGGCGGCTGTGACTCCCGGCCCCGCGAAGATCAGCGGCACGCGTGTCGAGCGGTCCCACAGCGTATTCTTGCCGCTGATGCCCTTTTCCCCGAGATGGTAGCCGTGGTCGCTCCAGACCACGACGATCGTGTTGTCGGCAAGGCCGGACTCATCCAAGGCGTCCAAGAGCCTGCCGATTTGAGCATCCACGAAGCTTGTGCAGGCGAGGTAAGAACGCACGAGGTTCCGCCATTCGTGGTTCTCCTCGAGCCATTTCAAACGCGGTTCCGGTAGCTTCCAGTGCAGATACCACGAAAACCTCGGGGTGTCTGCGCGGTCTCCTTCGCGCACCTTGGGAAGCACCGAGTTGTCGTCAGGATAGAGATCAAACCACTTTTGTGTGGCGTAACAGGGCACGTGGGGCAGACAGAAACCGGCGGCAATGAAGAACGGCTGGTCCTTCGCCGCCCCTTTGATTTGCTCGACAGCCCAGCTTGCAACATGACTATCACCCTTGTCCTCGTCGCGATGCGGAAACACGCCCCAGTCCATGGCCGGGTGGTTGCCCATCGGCGTTGGAGGGATGAGCTTCTTCTCAGGTTTTACACCAATTCCGCCATGCGGCCCCCAAACATCGAACTCCACCGCCCGTCTCTGCGGTGAGCCCGAGGTGATATGAAATATCTTGCCTCCTGCGCTGGTGCGATAGCCATGCGACTTGAAATGTTGTGGCAACGTCACTCGGTCCTTCCACGCTTCGACATTCCGAAACCAGGGCTCCAGCCCATAGATGCCAGTCGTCGTCGGCCGCAAGCCAAGCATCAGGCTGGTGCGCGAGGGATTGCAGAGCGGACTCTGGACATGTGCGTTGAGAAAGGTGGTGCCGCGCTGGGCCAGGCGGTCGAGATTCGGCGTCTTCACCAGCGGATGCCCGCCCAGGTGGCCGATCCAGTCGTTCTGATCGTCGATGGCGATGAAGAGGACATTGGGCTGCCTGTCTGCTGCCAATGACGGATGAGGGGTGGCACAGACCAACGCGGCGATGCCGACAACGAAAGATATGATCTGTTTCATGGTGCTGGAACGTTTCAGGGCATTCGCAAGCGTGTTGTGGTCTTGGTTCATGGAATTCATGGAACAGGTCCGCTGGCAGGACGTCAAGTCACGGGGAACCCGCTGGTCTCCCGTTTCGCTCCTCGATGCGTTACAGGAGATCACCACGAACATTCCGCGATTCATTTCCAGAGTGGCTCAGACTGCTTCGCATTCCACCTGGTCCAGAGCGATGAGAGTTCGGCGACCCGTTTTGCTTCGGAAGAAGCGATGTCTTTTGTCTCGCCGATGTCGTCCGCGAGGTTGTAGAGCTGCCAACCGCCATGTTCTCGGATGAGTTTCCAGTCGCCTTGCCGCAAGGCGTTCTTTTTTCCGAGTCGCCAGAACAGTGCGTCATGCGGCGACTCATCGGTGATGCCGGTGAGCAGGGGCAGGAGGCTGATGCCGTCCATTTTCGGCGACTCCGTATCGGCCCTTCCGAGTTCCAGCGCAGTGACAGTCGCATCCATGGAGATGACCGGCGCAGCAATGGCCCGTGGCTTGAACCGGCCATTCCACGAGATGATGAAGGGCACGCGGACGCCACCCTCCAGAAGTTCGGCTTTGCCACCGCGCAGCGGAGCGTTGCTGGCGGTGAGTTCACGAGTCGGGCCGCCGTTGTCGCTCGTGAAAAAGACAAGGGTGTTCTTCTCCATGCCGGTCTCGCGGAGCTTCTTCATGACTACACCCACGCTTTTGTCGAGGTGCGCGACCGTGGCGGCGTAGATGCGGCGATGAATGTCCTCGATATGCGAGAACCTCGCCAGGTAGGAGTCCGCACCCTGCATCGGGCTGTGCGGTGCGTTGTAGGCGAGATAGAGGAACCACGGCTGATGCTTGTGCCGACTCATGAAGTCGCACGACTCCCGTGCGAAGGCATCGGTCAGATGGATGCGCTCGTCCGCGGGTTGGCTGCCTCGTAGGATAGGGTTGTCCGCGTCATAGTCTGGCTCGTGGTTGCCCAGGTGAGTGCTCCAAACGATGCCGCCGTCAGGAGAGGTCCACCGGCCTTGCGATCCGTCGGGCAGCGCCTTTCGCCGCAGCCAGGTCGTCACGCCCGTCCAAGGCGGCGGCACGAAGTAATGCCCTTCATGCAGGAAACCGAAAAACTCATCGAAACCCCGCCGTTGAGGGTGAAACGGCGCGGTGCCGCCGAGGTGCCACTTGCCCACAATCGCCGTCGCATAGCCGGCGTCCCGTAGGCGGTCGGCGACAGTCTTCTCCCCCGCCGGCAGACCGATGCCCGGCTCCGAGTTCTTTGCACCGGTGGGATTGAACTCAAACCCAAAACGCGTCTGATACCGGCCGGTCAGCAGGCCTGCCCGCGACGCCGCGCAGAATGCCGCGGTGACGTAACCGCTGGTGAAGCGAACCCCGCCCGCCGCAAGTGCGTCGATCTGCGGCGTCGGGATGTCCTTCCCGCCATAACAGCCGAGGTCTCCGTATCCAAGATCGTCGGCGACGATGAAAAGAATGTTGGGCCTCTGGTCGGAGGCCTCAGCGGCATGCAGGGCAGGCAGCGGAGCGAGCACCAGGATGACAAGAAATCCAGCAGCTGTTTTCATGGCTGTTCATGTCTGTTTATGACTGATTAGTTGGCAGTTCACGTTATACACTCCTGTTCTGCTTGCCGCAGTGTCATTTGTATCCACCAGCTTGGCGATGGCGGTCAAGCCAACCAGTTTGGTATCATAGATCTCCCGTCGGAACAGCATGAATTTGGCCCCCCCGGCCGGCACATGCAAATCCATAGGATTCCCGATGAGCCACGAAGTGAACGAATCCGCAGTAGTAATAAGACAGTATCACCTAGCATACCTGGTTTGGCTGGCCGCTCTTGCCCTGAGCCCAGCCTCGGCCATCGAGCCGCCCTCGATTCCCGTGGGCCTGGATGCCTATCTGCAATGGGAGCGCTGGCCTTATCAACGCATCGGCGCGCGGGCTTACATGCGCAGCACCTATGACAGGACCGGCGGAAACCATACCGCCGACGCAAGTCATTTCCTGTATCAGGAGTCCAAGAACTTCAACGTCACACTCGATGTCGAAGGTCAGGGCGTGTTGGTGTTCGCGCGTTACAACCATTGGCACGGCAGCCCGTGGAACTACGAGGTGGACGGCACGAATCACATCGTTCAGGAAACCAGCACTGCCGATCCCAACAAGCCTGTGCCCAACTCCGTTTTCATTCCGGAGGACCTCTTCCCCAACCCGCTGACCTGGACCTGGTCTACGACAAAAGGGGCCGACCTGATGTGGATGCCACTGCCGTTCGCTAAGTCATTCCGCATGGCATACTCCCGCACGTTTTACGGCACCGGTTACTACATCTACCATCACTACCTGCCCGGCGCGAATCTGTCGCAGCCGATCCAAGCCTGGGACGGCACGACGCCGCCCGATCCGGCCGTGCTTCATTTGCTGCGGCGCTCGGGAACTGACATCGCACCGGAGTCCGCGGCCAGGCTGTCCGGCCGCGTGGACCTGGCAAAAAATGCCGCGCTGACGCTTGCGACGATCTCCGAAGCACCCGCGATGATTCGATCGCTTGAATTCTCCGTTCCGGCAGATCAAGCGGTGGCCTTTTCGCGAGCGCTGCTCCGCATCACCTGGGACCATCGCAAGCATCCGTCCGTGGAGGCACCTGTGGCGCTCTTCTACGGCACGGGCACCCTCTACAACCGCGATGAGAAGCGGGAGTATCTCGTAAAGGCTTTTCCGGTAAACGTGAGATACGGTGGCGACCGCGTGCACATGGCATGTTACTTCCCGATGCCATTCTTCCGCGAGGCGAAAATCGAATTGATCGGCGACAGTGAAACGGATTTTTCCGGCATCGATTGGAGCGTGCGGTTTGAGCCGTTCAAGGATCCGCCGGCCCATGTCGGATATTTCCACGCGACCTATCGTGATCATCCCAAGCCGGAACTGGGCAAGGACGTCGTACTGCTCGATACCCGGGAAACCGAGGGCGGTGGCGATTGGTCAGGCAGCTTCATCGGCACGTCCTTTATCTTTACTCGCAATTGCATGCTCAAGACCCTCGAGGGCGACCCACGATTCTATTTCGATGACAGCCAATCACCCCAGGCGTACGGCACCGGCACGGAGGAATGGGGCGGCGGGGGCGACTATTGGGGCGGACTGAACATGACCCTGCCGTTCGCCGGCCACCCGGTGGGCGCCCGCAACCTCAAGGAGGCGAAGAATGATGAGGACAAAATTCATTCCGCCTACCGGTTCCTGCTGGCTGACCTGATGCCATTCGGCAAGAACGCGGTCATCACTTTGGAGCATGGCGGTCTCAATCAATCCACTGAGCACTACAAGACGGTGACGTATTGGTATGGCGCGCCCGCGGCGTCACTGGTCAAGACCGATGTCTTGGATGTCGGTGATGCAGCCAGCGAGCAGGCGCACGGTTACGTTTCACCGAATGCATCCGCACCATACGAAATCACCTCACGTTATGAGTGGGGACCAGACCTGTATATCACCGGAGCGAACGGGGATGTTCTCTACCCGAAGCCGCACCAGTTGCCGAATCAACCTGACATCCCAGTGCCTGACGAAGCCAATCTCTTGATCGCGTTCCCCGCGCACACGGATACCGGCCGGAAGACCGCCACCTACTCAGAGTTCACGCTCAGAATTGAACCGAGGAATTTCGGCGTGATGTTGCGCCGCAAGCTGGACTACCAATACCCGAACCAGCGGGCAAAGGTGTTCATTGCCGATGCCGGCAGTCCGCAGAGTCGAAATGGTGAATATGACTGGCAACCGGCAGGCATCTGGTATCTGGCTGGAGCGAACACCTGGGTGCATTCATGCCCCAGGCGTGAGTTGGGCGAGACGCTGCACAATATCCGAACCTCCAACCGGCGGTTCCGCGAAGACGAGTTTCTTGTGCCGCGGGCATTGACCGATGGCGGCTCCGCGATTCGTGTGCGGGTGGAATCCACGCCCGTTGAGCATTCGCTTTTTCCCGGCCATAAGGTCGA
>JAGYMT010000015.1 GCA_018400335.1 Kiritimatiellia bacterium
TTCGAGAAGCTGCCCGTGGGCGAGGATGTCACCTCCGCCCAGCTTGAGAACCGCGTGCTGAAAGAGGACGTGATTGACGTTGACTCGCAGGCGATTCTCGGGCGCCGCTATGATCCCGTGACCAAGAGTCTTCTCAAGCAGATGGAGTCTTCCGGGTTCAATTCGGTTGATGTGGTGAACGCTTCGTGGGACAAGGGCATTTTCCTTCGTAACGTTCAGAAGGATCCGACGAATTCCGAGGAGGAAGCGCTGCGCGATATCTTCAAGAAGCTGCGCCCCGGCGATCCGCCCACTGTAAACAATGCCAGACAGATGCTCAAGAACCTGTTTTTCGATCCGCGCCGTTTCGACCTCGGCAGGGTGGGGCGTTACAAGATCAACCAGAAGCTGGGTCTGAAGAAGGAGAAGAACCTTCGCGCTCTGGATGACGAGGATATCGTTGTGGCGCTGCGCTACCTCATCAATCTCTTCCACGGCGAGGGCATGATTGACGACATAGATCATCTCGGCAGCCGCCGTGTCAGGACGGTCGGAGAGCTGATCGAGAACCAGTGCCGGCTTGGTCTTGCGCGTACCCAGAAAACCCTCAGGGAGCGCATGGTGTTCATTGATTCCTCGGTGGAGAAGGTGACGCCTCAGCGGTTAATCAATCCGAAGTCGCTTTCCGCTTCCGTTCAGGATTTCTTCACGCGGAGCCAGTTGAGCCAGTTCATGGACCAGACCAACCCGCTTTCCGAGCTGACTCACAAGCGGCGTTTGAGCGCGCTGGGCCCGGGCGGGTTGAGCCGCGAGCGGGCCGGTTTCGAGGTTCGTGACGTGCACAGCAGCCACTATGGCAGGATATGCCCCATTGAGACGCCGGAAGGTCCGAACATCGGTCTGATATCCTACCTGAGCACCTATGCCAGGGTTAATGAATTCGGTTTCCTCGAGACCCCGTACAGGAAGGTTGATAATGGGAGGGTTACCGAAGATGTGGTCTACATGTCCGCAGACCAGGAGGAGCAATATGTAATCGCCCAGGCCAACGCGCAGGTTGACGAGAAGGGCCGCTTTGTTCGGGATATGGTGTCGGTTCGCCATCGCGGCGATTTCCTCCAGAAGCCGAAGGAGAGCGTGCAGTTCATAGATTCCTCGCCGAAGCAGGTCATCAGCGTGGCGTCGGGACTGATCCCGTTTCTTGAGCATAACGATGCGAACCGCGCCCTGATGGGTTCCAATATGCTGCGCCAGGCCGTGCCGCTTCTGAAGCCCGAACCGCCTTTAGTCGCCACCGGTTTGGAAAAGAGGGTGGCCATGGACTCGCGGTGCATGACGATTGCCGCGGAGCCGGGAAAGGTGGCATATGCAGACTCCTGCAAGATTGTTGTATCGCCCGACGGAACCGTGCCCCGCGACGGCAGCAAGGCGTGGGACAAGGCGCAGGTATACCAATTGAGAAAATTCAAGCGTTCCAACGCCGGCACCTGCATTAACCAGAAGCCGATCGTACGGGTCGGAGAGAAGGTGGTCAAGGGCAAGGTGCTTGCGGATGGACCCAGCACGTCGGAGGGCGAGCTGTCCCTCGGCAGGAACCTGCTTGTGGCCTTTATGCCGTGGTGCGGATATAATTTCGAGGACGCGATCGTCATCAGCGAGAACGTGGTGCGCGAGGATATGTTCACCTCGATACAGATCGAGAAGTTCGAGGTGAGCGCCCGCGACACAAAGCTCGGACCCGAGGAGATCACGCGCGATATCCCCAACATCGGCGAGGAAGCGCTCAGGAACCTGGGGCCGGACGGCGTGATCCGCGTGGGGGCGGAGGTTAAGCCCGGCGACATTCTTGTCGGAAAGGTCACCCCGAAGAGCGAGACCGAGCTCGCCCCCGAGGAGCGGCTCTTGAGGGCGATATTCGGCGAAAAGGCCGCGGACGTGCGCGATACATCCCTCACGGTGCCAAGCGGGACGTACGGGATCGTAATGGACATGACCGTATCTGCGCAGAAGAGCGTGTCGCGCGAGAAGATGTCCGCCAAGATGCGCCGCCAGCACGCGAAGCAGATTCAGGAGAGCTATAAGGAGAAGAAGCAGGAGCTGACGGAAACTCTCACGGACGCCTTGAGCAATATCCTCCTTGGCGAAAAGATCCCGCTGGACGTGGTTAACGCGGAGACCGGGGAGAAGATCATTCCCGGCAACAGGAAAATCACGAAGACTCTCTTGCGGAAGCTCGCGGCCGCGAGCGACCATATCGAGATTGATCCCAGCCCCATTCAGGTGAAGATCTACGGGATCATAAGCGAGTACGGAAATAAGTTCTCCGAGGTCGAGCATGACCGCGAACGGAACATGGACAGGATTTCGAGCGGCGACGGGATTGATGACGGCATCATTAAGCAGGTCAAGGTTTTCATCGCCAGCAAGAAGAGGCTGGAAGAGGGCGACAAGATGTCGGGCCGGCACGGTAACAAGGGCGTGGTGGCCCGGATCGTCAAGGATGAGGACATGCCGTTCCTGCCCGATGGCAGGGCCGTGGATATCATCCTGAACCCGCTTGGCGTGCCTTCGCGAATGAACGTCGGCCAGCTGCTGGAAACGCATCTCGGGTGGGTCTGCGGAAAGACGGGTATACGCGTTGCCACTCCCATCTTCGACGGTATTTCAGAGGAGCGCATCTGCGAACTGCACAGGGAGGCCGGCCTGTCGGAAACGGGCAAGATGTCCCTCTATGACGGGCGCACGGGCGACCTGTTCGATCAGCAGGTGACTGTAGGCATGATGTACATACTCAAGCTGCACCACCTGGTGAGCGATAAGATCCACGCGCGCGCGGTCGGTCCGTATTCTCTTGTGACCCAGCAGCCGCTCGGCGGAAAGGCGCAGCACGGCGGCCAGCGCTTCGGCGAGATGGAGGTGTGGGCGCTCGAAGCCTACTCGGCGGCGTTCGCGCTGCAGGAGATACTGACTGTCAAGAGCGACGACGTGGCCGGGCGGACCGCCATATACGAATCCATAGTGAAGGGCGAGAACGTGATCGAGCCGGGCATGCCCGAATCGTTCAACGTGCTGGTTAAGGAGATGCAGAATCTCGGGCTGGACGTGCGGCTTAACAAGTCCCATGCGGCGGAACCGGAGATCGTGTAACTTTGTCTGGGGAGGTAATCGTGGAGACTATTTACGATAGAAGAAACGCGGAAGTCACCAAGAAGCTTGACTTCGACTGCGTTGATATAAGGTTGGCCTCGCCGGAAACAATTCGCTCGTGGAGTTGCGGCGAGGTCAAGAACCCCGAAACCATAAATTACCGGACCTACAAGCCGGAGCGCGGCGGGCTCTTCTGCGAACGCATTTTCGGTCCTCAGAAGGACTGGGAATGCAGTTGCGGCAAGTACAAGCGGATCAAGCACAAGGGCGTTATATGCGACAGGTGCGGCGTGGAGGTGACTCTGTCGCGCGTGCGCCGCGAGCGCATGGCGCACATTGACCTGGCCGTGCCCGTTTCCCACATATGGTTTTTCAAGTGCACTCCCAGCAGGCTCGGGCTCGTGCTGGACATGACGGCGAAGAGTCTTGAGCGGATCATCTATTATGAGGACTACGTGGTGGTGGATCCGAAGGATACGCCGCTCAAGGAGAAACAGGTTCTCAAGGAGGAGGAATACCGCGAGGCCAGGGAGCAGTATGGCGACGATTTCATGGCCAAGATGGGAGCCGAGGCGCTTTCCGACCTGATGAAGAGAATGGACATCGAGGGCGTGATGAAGGAACTCGAGGAGCAGATGGCGGCCACGCGCAGCAAGCAGACCCGCAAAAAGCTTGCCAAGCGCATGAAGCTGATGGAGAACCTGCGACTCCAGAAAATGCGGCCCGAGTGGATGATATTGGAAGTGCTGCCCGTTATTCCGCCCGACCTTCGTCCGCTCGTTCCGCTCGAGGGAGGCCGTTTCGCCACTTCCGACCTGAACGATCTTTACAGGCGGGTCATTAATCGTAATAAGCGGCTCAAGAACCTTCTGCTGCTCAAAACACCCGACGTCATAATACGCAATGAAAAGCGGATGCTTCAGGAAGCGGTTGACGCTCTTCTCGATAACGGCAGGCACGGCCGCCCGGTCACGGGCTCAGGAAACCGCCCGCTCAAGTCTCTGAGCGATATGCTCAAGGGCAAGCAGGGCCGTTTCAGGCAGAACCTGCTTGGAAAACGCGTTGACTATTCCGGACGCTCGGTCATCGTGGTGGGCCCGGAACTGGCGCTTCACCAATGCGGGCTGCCAAAGAAGATGGCGCTCGTCCTGTTCGAGCCGTTCATAATCCGAAAGCTCAAGCAGCGCGGCATCGTCCATACAGTGCGCAGCGCCAAGAAGATGATCGAGAGCCAGACCGACGCCGTGTGGGATGCTCTCGATGAGGTCATCAATGGCAAGACCGTCCTGTTGAACAGGGCGCCCACGCTGCACCGTCTGAGCGTTCAGGCATTCGAGCCCGTTCTGATAGAGGGCGACGCCATCCAGATACATCCGCTTGTCTGCACGGCGTTCAACGCCGATTTCGACGGCGACCAGATGGCTGTTCACGTGCCGCTCTCGATCGAGGCTCAGCTGGAGGCCAGGCTGCTGATGCTCTCCACGAGGAACCTTTTTGCTCCGTCCAGCGGCCGCCCGATACTGAACCCCACGCAGGATATCGCGCTCGGGGTGTACTACCTGACGATAGACAGGGGCGGGCTCGTCCCCGACCAGCCGCATTCGAGCGACAAGAAGCCGGCGGCGCACCTTCCGATTTTCGGGGACGTGGAAGAGGTGCAGTACGCCTACGACATGGGGCAGGTCAAAGTGCATACTCCCGTTCGCTTTCGTAACCCGGATTACAAGGCGGAGACGTCCGGCGGCAAGCCCGATCAGCATATTATTGTTACGACCGTCGGGCGTGTGTTTTTCAATTCCGTGTTTCCTCGGGCGCTCGGTTTTATCAACGATACGGTCTCGAAGAAGCTTCTTGGAACAATTATAAGCCGCTGCTATCACGTTTCCGGCCAGGACGAGACCGTTCTCGTTCTCGACCGGCTGAAGAATCTCGGCTTCAAGTTTGCCACGCTGGCCGGCATATCCGTCGGGCTGGTTGATATGCTTACTCCCGTGGAGAAGGACTCCATTATCGAGTCGGCCCACAAGCAGATAGCGGAGGTGGACAAGCAGTATAAGATGGGCGTCATCACGGAAGGCGAGCGGTATAACAAGGTCATTGACATATGGACCCGCGCCACCGATGAGACGGGCAACAGCATGTTCGAGGCAATGCGCAAGAACGAGGGCATGGGCGATCCGAACCCGATGTTCATGATGGTGGATTCCGGCGCGCGCGGAAGCCGTCAGCAAATCCGGCACGTGGCCGGTATGCGCGGTCTCATGGCGAAGCCGTCCGGCGAGATCATTGAGCAGCCGATCATCTCCAATCTCAGGAGCGGGTTGAGTGTGCTGGAGTATTTCATAAGCACGCACGGCGCGCGCAAGGGACTTGCTGATACGGCGCTCAAAACGGCCGATGCGGGCTACCTCACGCGCAAGCTTGTTGACGTTGCTCAGGACGTTATCATCACCGAGCAGGACTGCAACACGCTGAACGGAATAGAGATCAGCGCGATCAGCGGCGTTGTTGAAATCCCGCTCAGCTTCCGCATAACGGGGCGTACGACGATAGAGGACATCAAGGATCCGGCGACCGGCGAAGTGATCGTGGCCGCGGGCCAGGATATTGGAGGCGCTCAGGCCGAGCGCATCGAGAAGGCCGGAATAGAGCAGGTCAGGATTCGCAGCGTGCTCACTTGCGAGACGCGGCGCGGCGCGTGCGCGAAGTGCTACGGCAGAGACCTCACGACCGATCGTTCCGTTGAACTCGGAACAGCAGTCGGAATCATAGCGGCCCAGTCCATCGGCGAGCCCGGCACGCAGCTGACCATGCGCACATTCCACATCGGCGGCGCGGCGAGCTCGGCGGCCGTGCAGACACAGATCGCCACAAAGGCTCCCGGCACGGTTCACTACGAGGACGTCCGCATGATCAAGAATGCAGACGAACAGAGCATCGTCCTCAATAAGAACGGCAGCGCCGTGATCAGAAACAGCCAAGGGCAGGAAATCGAGAGGCACAAGCTCGTCATGGGTTCGCTGATTTTGGCGGACGAAGGAGCGCAGGTCACGAAGGGTCAGGTCTTCGTGAAGTGGGAACCGCACAGTGTTCCCATCATAGCCGAGCAGTCGGGCGTGGTGTCGTTCCATGACTTTGTGGAAAACGTGTCAATCAAGTACGAGGTTGATGCGATGACCGGGTTCAAGGGAATGACGATTCTCGAGTACAGGGAGAGCCTGCACCCGCAGATCATGCTGAAGGACAAGAAAAGCAAGGCCGTGCTGGGCAAGTACAGCCTGCCCGTTCGCGCGAACGTTATAGTGCCCGACGGCACGGAGGTCCGGGCGGGAACCGTGCTGGCGAAGATGCCGCGCAAGGAGGCCAAGACGAAGGACATCACCGGCGGCCTGCCGAGAGTTGCGGAACTCTTCGAGGCGCGGCGTCCGAAGGATGCCGCGGAAATCGCGAGGATCGCCGGCACCGTTTCATTCGGCGGAGTGCAGCGCGGATCGAGGCGCCTGGTGGTCAAGGATGTCGTGACCGGGGCGGAGGAGGAACACGTCATTCCCCTCGGTAAACACATCCTCGCTTTTGAGGGAGATTACGTGCAGAAGGGCGAGCCTCTTACCGAGGGTCCGATAGTGCCGCAGGAAGTTCTCGATGTCTGCGGGCCGCAGGAGCTCCAGGCGTATCTCGTCAACGAGGTACAGGAGGTATACAGGCTGCAGGGCGTGGAAATCAACGATAAGCACATCGAGATAATCGTGCGGCAGATGCTGAAAAAAGTTCGCATCACTCATTCGGGTGACACGGAATTTCTCTGGGGCGAATTGGTGGACAAGAACAGGTTCCAGGAAATCAACCAGCAGGCGATGGTTGAGGGTAAGCGTCCGGCGGAGGCGGCGCCGGCGCTGCTTGGGGTCACGAAGGCTTCGATCGAAACGGAGAGTTTCATCTCCGCCGCTTCGTTCCAGGATACCACGCGCGTGCTGACGGAGGCCGCGACGCTGGGCAAACGCGATCAGTTGTACGGCTTCAAGGAGAATGTCATCATGGGGCATCTCATTCCGGCCGGCGTCGGTTTTCCGTCCAACAAGAATATCAAACTGGTGGCGCTTTGTGATCCGATTCCGGAAGAGGAACACGAGACTGCCGAGGCGAAGGTCGCGGCGGTGTTCGGAGTCGCACCTGAAGCCGAGGTTGCGGCAGAGGATGCCGAAAGTAAGTAATTTTATTTTTTTACGAAAGACACTTGCGTTTGTGATTTTGTGTTGTTAAGTTTTCTGCTTTTATAACTGATGGGAGGGGTTGGGAAAATATGCCGACTATAAATCAGCTTGTGAGGTCGGGGCGGAAGGCGATAAAGTCGAGAACGAAATCTCCCGCTTTGAGCCGCTGTCCGCAGAGGCGGGGCGTGTGCCTTGCGGTGCGCGTGCTGACACCAAAGAAACCGAACTCGGCGCTGCGCAAGGTTGCGAGGGTCCGCCTGACCAACGGGCAGGAGATTACGGCCTACATTCCCGGGGTTGGGCATAATCTGCAGGAGCACAGCATTGTCCTCGTGCGCGGCGGACGCGTTAAGGATCTGCCGGGTGTTCGTTATCACATTGTGCGAGGGACGCTGGACAGCGTCGGAGTTGAAGGCAGGCGGCGCGGCCGTTCGAAGTATGGCGCAAAACGTCCTAAGAGCGATTGAGGTCACGTAATGGCAAGAAGACACAGAGCTGAAGTCCGGCAACTGATTCCGGATTTGAAATACGATAACAAGCTCCTTGCGCGTCTGATAAATGACGTCATGGGCAACGGAAAGAAAACGATTGCCGAATCCATTGTGTACGGCATGCTCGACATCATCAAGGAACAGAGCAAGGAAGATCCGCTTGAGGTGTTGATTCGATCAATCGAGAATATCAAGCCGAAGGTGGAGGTGCGTTCCAGGCGGGTGGGCGGAATGACCTATCAGGTGCCCGTGGAAGTCGGCACGGATCGTCAGCTCGCGCTGGCGATCAGGTGGCTGCTTCAGTTTGCGCGGGACCGTAAGGCTGTTTCCATGAAGAAGGCACTGGCCTTTGAAGTGCTGGATGCTTTTAAGAACGAGGGAAACGCGACAAGGAAGAGGGACGATACCCACAAGATGGCGCAGGCCAACAAGGCCTTTGCTCACTACAAGTGGTAGGGCGTTCGCTGTTCCGGAACACGAGATCAATGGCGGCAGTTTTGAAAAATCAGAAAAAAGCCCCTTCATCCGGGTTGGAGTCGGCCGGCGAGCAGCAGGAGCGGCGGAGCCTCTCCCATATTCGCAATATCGGCATAATGGCCCATATTGATGCCGGCAAGACGACGATCACGGAACGGATTCTGTTCTATGCGGGGCGTCTTCACAGGATGGGCGAGGTTCACGACGGGACCGCGAAGATGGACTGGATGGTTCAGGAACAGGAGCGCGGAATCACCATCACAAGCGCGGCCGCCACCATTCAATGGAAGGGCCTCGATGTCAATATAATTGACACCCCGGGCCACGTGGATTTCACGGCCGAGGTCGAGCGCTCGCTCCGCGTGCTGGACGGCGCGGTTGCCGTGTTCTGCGGGGTCGGCGGTGTTCAACCGCAATCGGAGACCGTGTGGCATCAGGCGGACAAGTATAACGTTCCAAGGCTTGCTTTCGTCAACAAGATGGATCGCGCCGGGGCTGATTTCAAAAGGGTGATCAGTGATATCGGCGAAAAACTGGCCTGCTCACCGGTACCCATACAGATTCCATGGGGCGCGGAGGATAATTTCAAGGGCGTGATTGACTTGGTTACAATGAAGGCTGTTACTTTTGACCAGACTACCCAGGGCACGGCGATGCATGAATCGGGGATTCCGCCCGAGCTCGCGGTTGAGGCGGAAAAAGCGAGGGCCGCGCTTATAGAGAAGGTCGCCGAGAACGATGAGGAAACGCTGGCGGCGTATCTCCTTAATCCCGACCTTTCAGTGGAGACGCTCAAGGCCGGTTTGAGAAGGGTAACCATACGCCGCGACCTTGTGCCCGTTCTTTGCGGAAGCGCTCTCAAGAACCATGGCGTCCAGTTGCTTGTTGACGCCGTTGTTGATTTCCTGCCTTCTCCGGATGATGTCCCCGCGGTTCGCGGCTTCAATCCCCAGACCGGGCAGGAAATGGAACGCAGCTCGTGCGATTCGGAGCTGCTCACCGCTCTCGCGTTCAAGGTGATGCATGACCGCTTCGTCGGGGAGCTGATTTACGTGCGCGTGTACGGCGGCGTGCTTCGGAAGGGTATGAACGTTTTTAACCCGCGCATGAAGAAGCGCGAACGCATTGCGCGCCTGATACGGATGAACGCGGATGAGCAGACCGAGGCGCAGTCGCTCGGCGCCGGTGAGATCGGCGCTATCGTGGGGATGAAGAATGTTGCCACGGGCGATACGCTCTGCTCGGAAAACCGCCCCGTAATGCTCGAGCGAATTCGTTTTCCGGAAACTGTCATGGATATGGCCATCGAGCCGAGGACGCAGGCCGACAGGGATGCCCTTAAAGAGGCCCTGCAGTGCGTCAGCAGGGAGGATCCGACGTTCAGGGTGCGGAACAATCCGGATACAGGCCAGACATTGATAAGTGGAATGGGCGAATTGCACCTCGATATTATCAAGGACAGGCTTCTGCGCGAGTACAAGGTCAGTGCCAATGCCGGAGAGCCCACCGTGGCTTATCGCGAGACCGTGACGAAGCAGGCCGGCGGCGAGTACCTGTTTGATCGCGAGATAGGCGCAGGCAGACAGTTTGCCTTCATACGCATCGAGCTCCATCCGCTCTCCCGCGGATCCGGCAATGCCGTGGAGATAGAGGTTTCTCCCGAGGAACTGCCGTCCGTTTTCAGGACGGCGGCGGAAGAGGGATTGAAGGACGGGATGGCCACCGGCGTGGTGGGTCACTTTGCGATGGTTGACCTCAAGGTTTCAGTGACGGGGGCCAGGTGGGATCAGGAAAGCTCCACCGAAGCCGCGTTCCGGACCGCCGCCGTGATGGCTTTTCGCGAAGCGGCAGGCTCCGCCTCGGCTGCGCTGCTTGAGCCGATCATGGCTGTTGAAATCATAACGCCCGGCGAGTTCATGGGCGACATCATGGGTGATATAAATGCGCGCCGCGGAAAAATCAAGAGCATGAAGAGCGAGCCCCCGATGCAGATCATATCGGCGTCGGTGCCGCTGGCCGAGCTGTTCGGCTATTCAACAGGGGTGCGCTCGCTCAGCAGGGGCAGGGCAAGCTATAGCATGGAGCCGGTGGCGTTCGAGATTGTGCCCGGGTCGGTTCAGGAAAAAATATTGAAACGGTAGATGTGTCCTATGGAAGAGCAACGCATACGAATTCGCCTTAAGTCTTATGATTTTCGCACCTTGGATCAGTCATCCGGCGACATCGTCGAGACGGCCAAGAGAACCGGCGCGCGGGTTGCGGGGCCCACGCCGTTGCCCACAAGGATTGAGAAAATCTGCGTTAACAAGAGTCCGCACGTGGACAAGAAATCCATGGAGCAGTTCGAGATCAGGACGCACAAGCGGTTGCTGGATATTATCGGTCCCACGGCCAAGACGGTTGACGAGCTGAAAAAGCTCAACCTGTCGGCAGGCGTGGATATTTCAATCAAGATATGAGATTGTCATGCAAGGTTTGCTCGGAAAGAAAATAGGAATGGCGCGGGTTTTCGACGATGACGGCCGACAGGTCGCGGTCACCGCCATTAAGTGCGGCCCGTGCGTGGTGCTGCAGCGCAAGAATACGGGCAGGGACGGCTACGAGGCCCTTCAGGTCGGTTTTGAAGACGTTCCCGAAAGGAGCTTGACAAAACCGGAGGCAGGAGTGTTCGAGAAGCTCTCCATCGCCCCGAAGCGGCACAGGTTCGAGATCCGCGTGGATGCGGCGGATGAGCACAAGGAAGGAGACACGCTGTCGGTCTCCCTGTTTGAAGGCGTGCCTTATGTTGATGTTTCGGGGGTTACGAAGGGAAAAGGATTTCAGGGTGTAGTGAGGCGCTACAGGATGTCCGGCGGGCCCATGACTCACGGCGGACATTCGAAGCGCAGGATCGGCTCCATCGGATGCAGGGAGCTGCCCGGCAGGGTTCATAAGGGCAAGAAGATGCCGGGCCATCAAGGGTGCGTTCGCAAAACGCTTCAGAATCTGAAGGTGGTTCGGGTGCTGGGAGATGAAGGCGTGATTCTGGTCGGGGGCGCCGTTCCCGGGCACATGGGCAGCATTCTCGAGATAAGGAAATCGGTCAAGAAGCGCGGTAAGGTATGAGCAGTATTACTGTAATAGATATGAAGGGCGACAGTGTCGGAGGTGTGGATTTTCCCGACGATCTGATCGTGTTGAATAAAGGTGATCAGGCTGTCCGCGATGTCGTAGTGGCTTACCGGGCGGGGTTGCGCGCGGGAACGGCGTCCACGCTCACGAAGGCGCAGGTCGCCGGGAGCAATAAGAAGCCGTGGCGGCAGAAGGGTCTCGGCAGAGCCAGAGCCGGTTATCGCCAGTCTCCCGTGTGGAGAGGCGGCGGCGTGGCCTTTGGTCCGCATCCGCGCAGCTATGCGAAGAAGATCACGCGAAGCGTGGCCCAACTGGCCTTTCGCCGCGCGTTCAGCGATAAGCTTGCCGGCGAGTCAATTCGGGTGGTGCAGGACCTCAACCTGGACGAGCCTAAGACGAAACTCGTCATCAGTTTGATGAAGGCACTCAAGATCAAGGGAGCGACGCTGGTGATCGTGGATAAGGCGGACAAGAACCTTGCGCTCGCCTGCCGGAACGCGCCCGGGGTCGAGCTTGTTACGGCCTCTGACGTAAACACCTTTCAGTTGGTGCGGTATGCCAGCATAATCGTCAGCCAGCCAGCCCTGCCGGTGCTCGAAGGCCGCATGAGGCGCGGGAGAGGGGCCGCCGCATGAAGAAGACGTCTCATTCAATAGTCAAGACTCTCGTGCTTTCTGAAAAAGTCTCAAAAGGAATTGAGACCCTGAACAGATATTGCGTTAAGGTGGACCCCGCTGCCAACAAGATGGAAATCAAGAAGGCGGTCGAGGAGCTTTTCAAGGTCAACGTGGTGAAGATAAATACCCTCAACAGGAAGGGCAAGCTGAAGAGGGAGCGAACGCGCTCGTTCGGGCGCACTGCAGCTTCCAAGAGGGCCATGGTAACGCTGAATGCCGGGGATTCGATAGATATAACGTAGGAATTGTTGAATGCTGATCGGGAATAATGCGACATGCCTTTAAGAAAACATAGACCTACAACGCCGAGCAGCCGGTTTACCTCGGTTTCAACTTTTGAGGAAATCACGAACTCGAAGCCTTTGCGTTCGCTCCTGAAGCCGATGAAAAGCCGCGCCGGCCGGAATTCAGCAGGCCGCATAACCGTGCGGCACAGGGGAGGCGGCAACCGCCGCAAGTTGCGCGTTATTGATTTCAAGAGGAAAAAATTCAATATTCCGGCCAAGGTTCTGGGAATAGAATATGATCCGGTCAGGTCGGCCAGGATTGCTCTGCTTCTTTACAGTGACGGCGAGAAGCGATATATAATAGCTCCTGACGGACTTGCCGTGGGGGCGAAGGTCATGTCGGGTCCGGATGCGGAGTCCGCCGTGGGGAATTGCCTGCCGCTTTCCAGAATTCCGCTGGGAACGAATGTTCATAATATTGAACTTCAGCCCGGACGGGGCGGCCAGCTGGTCAGGGGCGCGGGCGCCGTTGCCGTGCTGATGTCGCGCGAGGGCGCGCATGCTAACTTGAAGCTTCCTTCGGGGGAGATCCGCATGATTAACGCTGAATGCTTTGCGACCGTGGGGCGGGTGGGTAATCCCGATCATGAGAGTGAGAGCTGGGGCAAGGCGGGAAGCAAGAGATGGCGGGGGATCAGGCCAACAGTGCGCGGCGTGGCCATGAACCCGGTTGATCATCCGATGGGCGGCGGCGAAGGCAGGGCAACCGGCGGACATCCTCAGTCGCCGTGGGGCCTCTATGCCAAGGGCAAGAAGACCAGAAAACACCGTTCAAAGTCTGAGAAAATGATTGTCGCACGGAGAAAATAGGCTATGTCGCGTTCTTTAAAAAAGGGACCTTACGTCGAGGCCAAGCTTGTTGCCAAGGTTGAGAGGCTGGCGCGGGACGGCGAGAAGCGGATTATCAAGACTTGGTCGAGGCGCTCCATGATTATACCGGAATTTGTCGGACACACTTTTGCGGTGCATAACGGTAAAACGCATATTTCCGTATACATAACGGAGAACATGGTCGGGCACCGTCTGGGCGAGTTTTCTCCAACAAGAATATTCAGGAAGCATGGCGTTCATACCGATAAGAAAGCCATGGCGAAGACTTAGCGTCTCATTGTCGAGAAACTGCTGCGAAAAACAAGAAAACGGTTTGTTGCGCGTTAAGCGATCACCC
>JAGYMT010000150.1 GCA_018400335.1 Kiritimatiellia bacterium
ACAGTGCCGGATGTCAATTGAAAGAGTGCCTGTCAGCAATTAGCATTATGGGTGGTCTCCTGCCGCCTTGCGCGGCAGGATCCCGAGATTGGGGCGAAAAGCATGCCTTTTCGCCTCAATCTATCGTTCCTGCGACACCCGCCGTCGCCAAGGCCGCTATGGCGGACACGCAAGGTCGCATGGGACGGAATCATAATGAGAATATAGTGTTTCAGATAAATAACTTCATAAATTAACCGCGAAAGAACACAAAGATCGCATAGAAAGCAGGTTTTTTGATCTTTGTGTTCTCTGCGTTCTTTGTGGTTAAATACCTGAACATCTATAGCTGGCTCGAAAGCTGAATTATACTCTTGCGCGCCCATGTTGACGCGGCTATTCTTTGAGCGTGAGAAAGGCAGGATGCGGCTTATGGAAAATGAGTCAATGACTTCGAGTTATCCGCGCAGGCAGAAGCGAAGCGCTTGCGCCAACCTGTCCTTGGCTCAGGAGCAGGCAAGGGTGCGAGGCATGTCAGTCGAGGCGAGGATGAAGGCTGCGTTGACAATGAAATCGCGTTTCGCCTGGATCAATCCGCGGAAGAAGGACGACTAGCCAATGACGGATGATTCCGATTCCCTGTTGCGAGCCGCCGAGACGGTGGCCGGTATACTGAAGAAGCATCGTGTTGATGCTGTGGTTATTGGCGCGACAGCGCTCGCGGCTCATCATTACGTGAGACAGACCGATGATATTGATCTTGGGGTCAATGCCGATCTTCCGACTTTGAGGGCGCTGGTGGAATCTATCAGGCAGGCCGGTTTCGGTGCAGAGTTAAGAGAGCCGGATGCCGATGATCCGCTGGGCGGGGTTGTTGATGTTTCAGGACCTTTTGGATTGTTGCAGATCATCAGTTTTGAGGGGCGTTTTCCAGCGGTTATTGACGATGCTCTGCGCGAAGCTACGATGACGGTTCATTCGGGCAGTCTCCTCAGGCTTGCACCCATTCCCCATCTAATCGCTTTGAAGCTCTACGCTGGCGGGCACAAATCCAGGGCTGATATCGTTGAACTCCTGATCCGTAATCCCGAGCTTGATCTTGACGAAATTCGCGCAACTTGCGCCCGCTATCGCCTGCCGGGCATCGAAGAGCTTATCGAGGACGTGAGGCAGATTTGATCGTGTTCCGGAGTGATGAGGGTGGGCGTCCGGAGTGCCTTGTACCCTCCGGCTCCAACATTCCCGAAAAAAATGTTTGACAAGTTTCCCGGCCTGCGTCATATTTCATGGCATGAATATTGAAACGGCAGGTTTGTCTCTCGTGAAGGTACCGGTTGTCGGTGTATTGGCGCCCTTATTGCGCCTTGCCGACGGCCTTGTGTTCACGGTGGGACATGGCTGTTGTTGAAGGCGTATCAGGGCGCAGGCATGAAGGCAGGACCCACCGTGAGATAACGGTGGGTTTTTTTATTCCGGCGGGGAGGATAGGATTATGAGAACAGGTGTGGAATGTTTGATGGATGGGTTGAAGCGCGCGGGGGTGAAGACGATTTTCGGGCTGCCGGGCGGGTCGGTTCTGGATATCTTTCAGAAGCTCTACCGTGCGCCGTTCGAGTTCATACTCGCGAGGCACGAGCAGGGCGCGGCGCACATGGCCGACGGCTACGCGCGGGCGACCGGCAAGGTGGGCTGCTGTTTGGTGACATCCGGGCCGGGCGCGACGAACGCAGTCACAGGCATGGCGAATGCCTATATGGACTCGATCCCGATGGTCTGCATAACAGGGCAAGTGCCGTCGAATATGATCGGGAACGACGCGTTCCAGGAGGCGGATATGACGGGCATCAGCAGGCCCGTGACTAAGCACAACTATCTGGTCCGGAACGTTGACGACCTGCCGCGCATAATCGCGGAGGCGTTTTATATCGCCGGCACCGGCCGGCCCGGCCCCGTGCTGATTGACATTCCGAAGGACGTGCAGCGGGCGCGGACCAATGCTCCCGATCCGGAAAAGGTCGAGATAAGGGGCTACCATCCGAACCTGAAGGGAGAGCCCAAAGAGATCGCCCGCCTCGCTGAGGCCATCAACAGTGCGGAGCGGCCCCTGTTTTACGTTGGCGGCGGCGCGATACTGAGCAATGCGGCGGAGCTGGTGACCCGGCTGGCGCGCAAGGCTAATGCGCCTGTTACGACGACGCTGCTGGGGCTCGGCGCGTTCCCTGAGACTGATCCGCTGGCGCTGCGCATGCTCGGAATGCACGGGAGCGTGGCGGCCAACCGCGCGACTCAGGAGTGCGACCTGCTTGTCTCGATAGGCGCTCGCTTTGACGACCGCGTGACGGGCAAGATCTCGCAGTTCGCGCCAAAGGCGCGGATCGCCCATATTGATATTGACCCCGCTTCCATTTCGAAGAGCGTCCGGGCCGATATTCCCGTCGTCGGCGACGTGGCATACGTGCTGAAGAAGCTGATCCCGCAAATCGAAACGCGGGACCGCGGCGAATGGCTTGCGAAGGTTGGCGGGTGGAAGGACAAGCACCCCTTCGATTATGACAGGGACGATTCGAAGCTGATGCCTCAATACGTGATCGAGCAGATCTACGAGATCACGAAGGGCGACGCGATAATCGTGACCGAGGTGGGCCAGCACCAGATGTGGGCGGCGCAGTTCCTCGGCTTCGAAGCGCCCAACCGCTGGATGACCTCCGGCGGTCTCGGCACCATGGGCTACGGACTGCCCGCCGCTATCGGCGCGCAGATCGGAAGGCCGGACAAGACGGTCGTGGACATCGCCGGGGACGGCAGCGTGCAGATGAATTTCCAGGAGCTGGTCGTGGCGGTGGAGCACAAAGTTCCGATCAAGGTCGTGATCCTCAATAACGGCTACCTCGGCATGGTGAGGCAGTGGCAGGAGATGTTTTACAACAGGGAGTATTCGGCCACCTGCCTCGGCAGGACCGGGCGCCCGAAGATGGAGAAGATCCGCAAGTGCCGCGACTCGAAGTACCTGCCGGACTTCGTCAAGCTCGCGGAGGCGCACGGCGCGCTGGGCCTGCGGGTGGAGAAGAAGAAGGACGTTGTTCCGACGCTGAAGAAGGCGTTCGCGTCGGACCTGCCGGCGGTGATCGAGTGCGTTGTTGAAAAGGAAGTCAACGTATATCCCATGGTGCCGGCGGGCGCTTCGCTCACCGAGATGATTCACAGTATGGCTTGAGAAAGGAATAACAATATGAAACATATAATATCCGCCATGGTGGAAAACCAGCCCGGCGTGCTCGCCCGCGTGGTGGGTCTGATTTCGGGGCGCGGCTACAATATTCACAGCTTGAACGTGGCGCCGACACAGGACCAGACCTTATCAAGAATAACGATGGTCGTTCTTGGCGACGACCATGTTCTTGAGCAGGTCACAAAACACCTTAACAAGCTGGTTGACGTGGTGAAAGTGTATGATCTCACGGGCGAGAAGTACGTCGGCCGCGAACTGGTGCTCGTGAAGGTGCGGGCGACGGCAAAAAGCCGTGCCGAGCTGATAGATCTGGCCGCCCTGTTCCAGGCGCGCATTGTCCAGGTGCGGAACAGGTCCGTCACCATCCAGATGGTCGGCGGCGAGGAGGACGTCAGCAGCTTTCTGGGGCTGATAAAATCGAATGGAATTCTCGATCTCTCCCGGACCGGTGTCATAGCGGTCGGCAATCCGGAGGAGGCCGGGGATTAGGCGTTAGGGGTTAGGTGTTAGGGACTAGCGCCTAGCGCCTAGTGACTAGCTCCTGGGGGTTAGGTGTTAGGGGTTAGGGGTTAGGCGTTAGGGACTAGCGCCTAGCGCCTAGTGACTAGCTCCTGGTTTTGGGATTTTCCGGATGGGAACGGGGGAAAATGAAAAAACGAAAGATACAGATATTCGATACTACGCTGAGGGACGGCGAGCAGTGTCCCGGCGCGAGCATGAACCACAGGGAGAAGATGCAGATTGCCCGGCAGTTGGCGCGCCTCAATGTTGACGTGATCGAGGCCGGGTTTCCCATAGCCTCGCCCGATGATTTCCGGTCCGTGCGCATAATCGCGGAGACGATCAAGGGTCCCAGGATCGCCGGGCTCGCCCGCAGTCTGAACAAGGATATCGAGCGCTGCGCCGAGGCGGTGGAGCCCGCGGGCGATAAAGGCAGGATTCATGTCTTTCTCGCCACCTCCCGTATTCACAGGGAATTCAAGCTGAAGAAAAGCAGGGCGGAGATCCTGAAACTGGCGGCCGGCGCGGTATCCTACGCGCGCAAGCTGTGCAAGGACATCGAGTTCAGTCCGGAGGATGCGTCGCGCACCGAGCCTGCCTTTCTCGCCGAGGTGACGCGGGCCGTAATTGAGGCGGGCGCCTCGACGGTCAACATTCCGGACACGGTGGGTTACGCCGAGCCCGTCGAGTTCGGCGATCTCATCGCCTACCTGTTCGAGCACGTTCCGAACATAGAGGACGCGATCATTAACGTGCATTGTCATAACGATCTTGGTCTGGCCGTGGCAAATTCTCTTGCCGCTGTGCGGAACGGGGCCGACGGGGTGGAGTGCACCATCAACGGGCTGGGCGAGCGGGCGGGCAACTGCTCGCTTGAAGAAGTGGTGATGGCGCTGCGGACCAGGTCGGATGTTTTTAAGGTGGAGACCGGTATACGCACGCGCGAACTGTTCAAGACCAGCAGACTGGTCAGCAGTCTGACCGGGATGATCGTGCAGCGCAACAAGGCGATCGTCGGCGCCAACGCGTTCGCGCACGAGGCGGGCATTCATCAGGACGGCATCCTCAAGAAGCGCGACACCTACGAGATAATGCGCGCGGAGGATATCGGGATCGAGGGCTCCGAGCTGGTGCTCGGTAAACATTCCGGCCGCCATGCCATCATGGACAGGCTCTCAAAAATGGGATTCAAGATGAAGCCGGAAGAGCTGGACCGCGCCTACCAGCGGTTTGTGGAGCTGGCGGACAAGAAGAAGGCGGTGTATGACGACGACCTGATAGCCATCGCGCGCGATGAGATGGAGGACATCGGCGGCGTGTACCTGCTCGACTACCTTCACGTGGCGACGGGGACGAACACGGTTCCGACCGCGACGGTGCGCCTGAAGAAGGGCGATGAGGTCATCCAGGATGCCGCCTGCGGTGACGGCCCGGTGGACGCTTCGCTTAAGACGATAGACAGGATCACGGGACTGCAGGGCAGACTGCTCGACTATTCCATACAGGCCGTGACCGTGGGCAAGGATGCGCAGGGCGAGGTGAGCGTGAGGGTCGCCTTCGGAAGCGATGCCGTGAGCGGAAAGGCGGCCGGCACGGACATCGTGCAGGCAAGCGCCGCGGCCTACCTGGGTTGCGTGAACCGGCATCTGCTCCTGCAAAAGCACCAGAAGGAAGTCAAGGCCGGCGCCCGCAAGCGCGGACGAAAGTGACGGGGGCACGAGCGAGACGCTCATGCCACGGTGGTGCAACGACGGGGGGCAGACCGATCTGAGTCGTTGCGGCGGGAGAGGCTTCTTGACCATTTCCGGCGTTTCCTCTACAGTGTGCCCGTATG
>JAGYMT010000151.1 GCA_018400335.1 Kiritimatiellia bacterium
CGCCGACGGCCTGGGCAGCCCGCCGCCGGCCGCTGGTCCCCAAGCGGTATGCGTTCATAACGGCCGGCAGCGTCTGTAGCCAGGTGTGTCGGCCCGATATCTTCGACCGCGACATCGTCGAACTGCCCGGCATGGGATTCAACGGCGTGATCATCGGCTGCACGCCGACACAAGGTTCTTCGATCGGGCGGCAGACGCTTCCGTTCACGCTGACACAGGACGGTGTGGCGGTGGATCGCTTCAAAGTGCCGATGTTCCAGAGCACGTTCGACCGGATCAAGAGCTATGGGCTGGACATCTGTCTTTTCCATCAGGCCTTCGTGCCGCCTCCTTTCACCATGGACGAGGTCCACGAGCACTACGCCGGAAAACGCGATCTGCCCGGCTTTCCGGAGGCGGCCCGAAAGGCTCACCGCGCCCTGGCGGACGCGATCTTCACGTATTTTCCCCAGGTGGACGCGCTCCTGCATCACTCCCTGGAATGCGAATGGTTCTGGGGAAATGCCGTTGCCATCTTCCCGTGCCGGGACGAAGCGGCCGGCGCGCGAGCGCTCGGCGCCCATCTGGAGGGCCTTACCGACGCGTGCGGCCGGCACGGCAAGGACCTCCTGTTCTGGACCCACGTCTGCGGGATCAACGCGCGGCAGATTCGGCTGCTGCGCCGGGTTCTGAGCCGGCACCCATCGGTGATGGTGCTGGAGGACAATGCCTGGGAAAACTGCTGCTGGCCCCATGCCCCGGTCATGGGATACCTGTCCGAGGACCTCAAACGGCAGGTCACCGGCGGCCGGTTCGGTTTGTCCATCAATACCACCGACGGCGAATACTTCGGCGGCGGCAAGCTGCCCTCCTCTTGTCCCGACCCGCACATCCGGGGTGCGAAGACGGCCATTGAGCTTGATGCCGAACTCGTCGCCGTGCGCCTTAACGCCCAGATGCTGACTCCGCTGGGAACTCTCGACGATGTCAACGCCATCAACGTTCTTGCCGTGGAGGAAGCATTGTGGGAGCCCACGCGGCCCATTGACGAATGCTGGCTGGACTGGTGTTCGCGGCGCTTTGGCAAGGCGGCCGCACCGGCCGTCGTCTCGTCCCTCAAAAAGAGCGGCGACATTATCAAAAAGGGACTGAGCGCCTCGCGGCTGGGTTTGATTGACCATAGCGGTCTATCCGTCGGGAAATGGATGCCTCGCGTCCCCAACAGGGCCTGGGCGCTTTTTGCGTCGAACCCCGGCGAACTGGTCGTGGATAAGCCCTACGACGAACTCGTCCACGAGGATTTCAAGCTGTGGCAAGTGGGCGCCGCCGGCGTGGCGCTCGACACGTTTCTGCGCGACAGCGCCGAGGCGGATGCCGCCGCCCGGGAAGCGCTGCGCGAACTGGAGAGCGTTCGCTCCGACCTCACACCGGAGGATTTTACCTACCTGACCGGATGTTTCGAAGATTCGCTTGTGCTGATGGAAGCGGTTCGCCGAACGGCCAGGGGCGCCAGCGCTTCCGCGCTTTGTATCGAGCGGTCCGACGTGGCGAATGTGGCTTTGCTGGAAGACGCCTGCGCCAACATGGAGGCATATGCCGGACGGATTGAGTCCGAACACGGGCTCGATTTCTTCCGCGTGCATTTCTTCATGAAGGCAAAGTTGGGGGGTGAGGAGTACCCAGCCTACAGCGTGCCCACCGCTCTGCGCTCGCTCGCTGAGAGCTACCGGAATTGCGCAACGGAACCGCAGGCGGAAAGGTGAGAACCAAACGGGGACGGCTACCTGGAGGCGCTCGCGCAGGTGGTTTATGCTCAGGGCAAAGAGGGGACGGATTCATGAAGGCCATAGAATCTTAATGAGTAGGGAGATTAGCAATGCACAAGAAAAACACGAATGTGCCGTGGCCGTTGTTGAGGCGATATGAAGGAGATCAGTTGGCCAGTGTGTCGCTGCCGCTCGGCGGCATCGGTACCGGGACGGTCGGCCATGGAGGGCACGGCCAACTTCGTGACTGGGATCTGACGGATCGGGCGTCGAAGCGGTTCTCGCCGAAGAAGGGAAATAGGAACGAATGAAAGCAATAAGCAACTCGTCACAAGTTTGTCCCGAAGAAACGGCAGTGGTTCGCGATTGGTTCAGCCTGCTGACCGCCCCGTCGAATCAGGCCGCCGCGGCCGAAGAGAACCCGAAACAGGATCGGCATTCGCGCGACGTGCCGTTCAGCTTTATGTGCGGAAGTCGTTCCAGCCGCGACTGGATCAAACCTGAAACAGCCGAACGCGAAACCGACGAGGATCGGGACGGCAGGCGGCTCCATCGGCTCCGGTGGCGGGATCCGCGCAGCGGTCTGCGCTGCACGATGGAGCTGACGGAATTCCTCGATTTCCCGGCCATGGATTGGGTGATCCGGCTTCGCAACGACGGAGCCGCCGAGACGGAACCGATCACTGATTTCAAGGCGCTGGACATGTTCTGGAAATGCGCCCGGGAGGGCGAGATGCCCGAGTTGCGCCGCGCCCTTGGCAGTGACGGGCGGCATGACGACTTTCAATATCAGTGCGAGGATTTGCGGCAGTCCATGTGGGACAAGGGGCGTACCCTTCGTATGGACACGGCCGCGAATGCCGCTTTCAGGAAAGCGAGGAACGGGTCGCCTTCGTCCCTGCTCGATGACAGCCGCCCATCCGCCACCTGGCTGCCGTTCTTCAACCTGCGCACCGGCGATGACGGTCTTTTCTGCGCCCTGGGCTGGAGTGGGCGCTGGTTCGCCGAGTTCGCGCACGCGGGATCCGGCAAGACCGGTATCACAGGCGGCATGGAGCACCTGGAACTGCGGCTCCGGCCGGGCGAGGATATCCGATCCCCCCGCATCGCGCTCCTGTACTGGCGGGGAACGCCGACTCATGCGCACAATGTCTGGAGGCAGTTCGTGCTCCGACACTACCGTCCGAACGTGAACGGAAAACCTGCGCAAATGCCGATTTGCAACAATTCCTGGGGCGGTACGCCTACCGCGGAACACCTGGATGTAATCGAGCGGATCCGCCGCGAAGGATTGGCTTTCGACTACTACTGGATGGATGCCGGTTGGTATGGCTCATCAACCAAGCCCTGCCCGAGTGTCTTCGAGGGCGACTGGGGGATCACCGGCGACTGGAGCATCAATCGAACTTATCATCCGGAAGGGTTGAGCCCCGTCAGCGCAGCCGCCGGCAAGGCCGACATGAAATTCCTGTTGTGGTTCGAGCCGGAACGGGCCCGATTCGACACCCCCGTGACGCGGGAACATCCGGAATGGTTCCTCCGTCGCTCCAAGGAGGCTCCCAAAACCGGCGACAATCTCCTGCTCAACCTCGGAGATCCCGCGGCACGGCAATGGGCGGTGGAAACGGTCTCAACGCTGATCGAGGAGAACGGCATTGATTGCTATCGGGAGGATTTTAACTTCGATCCCGGTCAGTACTGGTCCCATGCCGACGAGCCCGGTCGCAAAGGTCTGGCGGAAATCCGTTTTGTCGAGGGGTTGTATGCGTTCTGGGACGAATTGCGGCAACGGCATCCCGGTCTGCTCATTGACAACTGCGCCAGCGGCGGGCGTCGGCTGGAATTGGAGACGATCAGCCGGAGTGTTGCCTTGTGGCGTACCGACTACGATTGTTTTCCGAGCTCAACCGCGGAGGCTTCGCAACTCCATGGCATCGGGCTGAATCTTTGGCTGCCCTTGAATTCCATCCGTCCTCTGGCGAAACCGGGCGACACCTACCATTGCCGTTCCGGTTACTCTTCCGGCATAGTTCTCGCGGTCAAGAAACTGGGCTTGAGCGACTGCACGCAGCCCGATTTTCCCTGGGAGTGGTATCGGCGGCGCCTGGCCGAGATGAAACGGCTGCAACCGCTCTTCCTCGGCGATTTTTATCCATTGACTCCCGGAATCTTCGATCCCACCGCCTGGCTGGCCTATCAGTTGTTTTTGCCGGCTGAACAGGAAGGCGCGGTGGTCGCCTTTCGCCGCCCGGAAAGCCCCGTGACCGCCATCATCGTCCTGCTTGAAGGCCTCGATCCGTCAGGCATGTACGTCTTCGAGTGCGCCGACAGCGGAAAAACCTGGCAGGCGAGCGGGCGGGAATTGACGTCCTCCGGAGTGACGGTTGCGATGGACGCACCGCGCGGCAGCCGACTGTTTTTTTTCAAACGAGCATAGCGAAGCCATTAGGAGGGTAAGATGTCAGTTCAGGAAACGATATTTGAAGTAGACCGCTGTATTAAAGTTCGCGGAAAGTACGATGTAGTCGTCTGTGGCGGCGGACTGGGGGGCGTGGCGGCCGCCATCGCCGCGGCACGCGCTGGAGCGAAGACCCTGTTGATCGAGCGCAACAGCTTTCTCGGGGGCGTGGCCACCGCCGGGATGTGCTGCAGTATCTTCAACTGCTACTATACCGGCGGTGAAACGCGCCGCCTCGGCACGACCGGTATCGCCGTCGAGGTGGCTGATGCCATGGCGGAGGCGATGGGCTACGGGCGAAGATGGCGCTCCCACAAGGGGCACATTATCTATGACATCGAACGCGGCAAGCTGGTGCTGCAGGAGCTTGTCGAAAAGGCCGGCGCCGAGCTGCTTCATCAAGCATGGACGGCCGGAGTCTTGGTCGAGGCAGGCGCCGTGCGCGGCGTGATCATCGAGAGCAAGTCCGGCCGCGAGGCGATCCGGGCGAAAGTCGTGGTGGATGCCACCGGCGACGCCGATGTCGCCGCCTTTGCCGGGGTTCCACTGCATACGCAGGTAAACGGACTCCATAGTCTCTGTTTCCGGCTCGCCAAGGTGGACGTGGACGGCTTTGTCGCTTTTTTTCGGCAACATCCCGATCAGTTTCCCGAATACATGGATGTGGACTGGTCGCTGGAGGAGGCACTGGCGCAGTATGACGATTGCGGGACGTTTCTGTTTCCGCACGGAGGAGGCATGCAGATGGACGCCTTCAAGCAGGCGAAGGCAAACGGCGACCTGCCGGCAAGTGTCGGCATCCAGGACACGACTGACGCCTGCCAGATGCACGCACTCCGCCGAACAGGCGTTGTGCATGTGATCACCGGGTTCACCCATTTCGACGGACTCGACGCCGAACGGATCAGCCGCAGCATCGCCGACGGCCGGCGCATGGCTTTCCTTGTCAGCGAGGTCTACCGCAAGTACATTCCAGGGTTTGCGGACTCCTTTGTCGCCGGCACGGCCGTGAACCTCGGCGTGCGAACCTCGCGTTACCTCGACGGCGATTTCGTTTTCGCCGGCGCAATGCTCAAGGCGGGCGCGCGCCAGCCCGACGCGGTCGGAACGCTGGTCGGCTGGGAAAGCAAGGTCAAACATTGCGGCGCCAACGCCTGGGGCTCCCAGGTTTGCAACGGCGATTCGTCTGATCTGCCCTATCGCTGTCTGTTGCCCAGGGGAATGAACGGGTTGTTGATGGGCGCCGGTCGCAGCGTGAGCGCCGACAACCCGTCGTTGCTGCGT
>JAGYMT010000152.1 GCA_018400335.1 Kiritimatiellia bacterium
TGCGGGGCGTCGCGCCCCGGCCATTTCCGCGGCGTCCTGACTGTCGTGGCCAAGCTGTTCAACATCGTTCATCCGGACATTGCCGTTTTCGGACAGAAGGACGCGCAGCAGGCGCGCCTGATACAGCAGATGGCGGCGGACTTGAATTTCCCGGTTCGGATTCTGCTTGGTCCTACAGCAAGGGAGGGCGACGGGCTGGCGATGAGCTCGCGGAACGCTTATCTATCCGCCGCTGAGCGGAAGGACGCGATCTGCCTCGTCAGGGCACTGGAACTTGCGAGGGAGCTGTATGACGGGGGCGAGCGGGATTCAGCGCGGGTTGTGGGACGGATGACGGAAGTGATCGGGCGCGTGCCTTCGGCAAAAATAGACTATATTGATATTGCCGAACTGCTCACTTTCGAGCATATTGAGAGAATTAAGGGACCCGCCATCGTCCTGCTGGCGGTCCGGATAGGGAAGACCAGGTTGATAGACAACTTGGTCCTGCCGGTTGGGGCATCAAAATAAAATTTTCGCCCGGCGAAAGTTTTAAACAGAAAGGAAAATGGAAATGGCGAAGAAAAAGACAAAGGTTCCCCAACTGAGCGACAAACTGCGGGGCAGGCAGCTTCCGCACATCGGCGCGCTGTCGCACGCCGAAGTCCTCGAAGTCATAAAGCTCGGCGAATGGTTTCGCGAGAACCGTTATGACATGACTTACTCCGATCTTCTGAAGGGGCGTGTGCAGGCGCTGCTGTTCGTGTATGAATCCACCAGAACCCGCATGGGGTTCTCGGCGGCCATGGCGCAGCTCGGCGGCTCTAACGTGTATCTCGCGGCCAAGGAGACCCAGATGGGCAAGGGCGAGTCCATCATTGACACCGCGCGGGCGCTGGACCAGTACATAGACGTCCTTTCCGGGCGGCTGTGGACGCAGCAGGACATGGATCTCGCCTGTGAGAACATGACCAAGCCGGTACTCAACGCCTGCACCCCGCGTGATCATGCCACGCACGTGCTCGGAGAGCTGATGGCGATCAAGCAGGCCAAGGGGAAGCTCGACGGCCTCAATCTGGTCTACACCGGCATGGCCCGCGGCATCCTGCATTCTTTCATCAGGGTATGCCCGGTCCTCGGGATCAATCTCGTCCTTGCCGTTCCGGAGTCTTATGCCGAGACCGTGGATGCTGACATCCTGAAAGCGGGCAAGGCCGCCGCATCGAAGGCTAAGACGCGGCTCGATGTGGTCACCGATCTCAAGAAGGCGGTCAAGGGCGCCGATTTCGTACAGGCCAGCACGCTTATGAGGAGCATGCTCGCCGGTGAGCAGTCGCCGGAGGAGAAGCGGGTCAAGGTGGCCAAGTGGACGGTAACCTCCGAAGTGCTTGCATGCGCCAAGCCCGATGTGCTATATAGTCACTCCGGTCCCGCCCACAGGGGCGTGTGCGCGACCGACGAGGTGATGGACGGACCCAAGTCCATAATCCGCAACGAAGCATTGAACGCGATTTATTCAAAGAAAGCTCTGCTTGCCCTGATGGTGAAGTGAGGAACAGTAGCATCCCATGGAAAATTGGAATGATGGAATATTCCAATATTCCAGCATTCCCATTCCTATGGGACGATGGTGAAGTAGGAACAGAAAGGAAGAACAGTCAATGGCCAAGTACACTGATTTCGATATTCCCGTAACGATTGCAGGCGTCAAGTTCAGGAACCCGTTCTACGTATCGTCCGGTCCGACGACCATGACCATCGAGCAGGTGGAGAGGATGGAGCAGTGCGGGTGGGGCGGCGCCTCGCTCAAGCTCACCATAGATCCCAAGCCCTACATCAACAGGCAGCCGCGCTACGGGTACTACCCGGACAAGACCTTTCTGAGCTTCACCGCGGAGCGCAGGCTCATTCTCGACGAACTCCTCAAGCTCATCGAGAAGAGCCGCAAGCGCGCCCCGAGCCTCGTCCTCTTCTCCAACATCACTTATGCCGGCGACAAGGGCATAGAGGGCTGGGTGAGCATGGCCAAGAGATGCGAAAATGCAGGGGCGCACATCAACGAGCTGAACATGTGCTGTCCCAACATGTCGTTCAACGTCGATCTCACAGGGGTAAAAAAGAGCGGACCCAAGACGGGCGCGAGCCTCGGGCAGAACGAGCAGGCCATCATGGAGATCGTCAAGGCGGTCAAGGCCGAGACGCGCATTCCGCTGTTCGTCAAGATCACGCCGGAAGGCGGAAAGCAGTCGCACATAGCCAAGATAGCGCTTGAGGCCGGGGCCGACGCCGTGGGCAGCAACGCGAACCGGCTGGCCGTGCCACCGGTGAACATACACGACCCGACCCGCGGCATGTACTACCTGCAGAAGGAGATAGGCATGGCCTGCATGAACGGGCCTTGGCTTAAGCCGCTCGGGCTGCGCGATGTTTATGAAATGAGGAGGCTGTGCGGTCCGTCGGTCTCGCTCACCTCCACCGGCGGCGTGACGACCTGGGAAGACGCCGTCGAGATGATGATGTGCGGGGCGGACCTGGTGGGAATGTGCACCTCCACGCTCACGCGCGGGTTCGGCTTCATGCCCGAGTTCATCCATCTCTTCAGGCAGTTCATGAAGCAGCACAATTACAAAAAGCCGCGCGACATGAGGGATATCCTCGTTCCGGCGATAACGTCGGCTCCGGATCTCACCATCTACCCCGGAAACGCGCGCAAGAGCGTGGACGCTCTTGCCGCTCCGTGCGTCTACGCGTGCCCGAACTCGGTACCCGCGCAGGGCTACGTGCGCAAGGTGGCGGAGGAGGAATTCGAGGCCGCGTACCAGTTGATCATGACCCGCTCGCCGCTGCAGTCAATCTGCGGCAAGATCTGCGATCACCCCTGCGAATCCGAGTGCACGCGGGGCGAGCTCGATGAGCCCATCATGATCCGCGAGATCAAGCGCTTCGTTCTCGACATGGCCGAGAATAACAAGTGGAAACCCGCGGCTTTGTGCAAGCTTGGAAAGAAGCGCAAGGAGAAGGTGGCCGTCATAGGGTCGGGCCCCGCCGGGCTCGCCTGCGCCTACGACCTGGCGCGCGCCGGCTACCGCGTGACGGTGTTCGAGTCCGCCGCGAAGCTCGGCGGCATGCTCGTATCGTGCATACCGTCGTTCAGGCTGAGCGAAAAGGATGTTGCCAAGGAGATCAAGGTGATCAAGGGGCTTGGCGTTGAGTTCAAGACCGGCACGGCGCTCGGGAAGGACATCACCATTGCCGGGCTCAAGAAGGCCGGGTTCTCGTCCGTATTTCTGGGCGTCGGCGCCCAGGCGGGCGCATCCGGACGGATCAAGGGCGAGGATTTGCCCGGCTGCGTGAATGCGGTTGACTTCCTGCGCTCCGTTTCCGCGAAGCGCGCGAAGGTCGGCGGCAGGGTAGGGGTCATAGGCGGCGGCTTCACAGCCGTAGATTCCGCGCGCGCCGCCCTGCGGCTCGGCGCGAAGGATGTGTTCATCCTCTACAGGCGGACCAGGGATGAAATGCCCGCCTCCGCCGAGGAGATCAGGGAGGCCGAGGAAGAGGGTGTGAAGGTCATGTACCTCGTATCGCCGCTGAAAATAGAGGGCGACGGAAAGGTGCGGAAGATACGGATGCTCAACCACGTGCTCGGCAAGGAGGACGCGTCCGGGCGGCGCCGTCCCGAGGGAGTGCCCGGGACCGAGTTCGAGCTTGCGCTGGACAACGTTATCTTCGCGCTCAGTCAGGAAGTGGAGGCCGCGTCGGCCGGCGGCGTAAAACTCTCTGCGGGCAGGACCATACAGTTCAACGAGAAGACCTGCGCAACGAGCATGAAGGGCGTCTACGCCGGCGGCGATTGCGCGAGGGGTCCGAAGAACGTGATAACCGCCATAGCGGACGGCAAGCGGGCCGCGGCCTCGATAGACCGGCAGCTTGCCGGCAAGGCGGCGGTGTTGATGCACGATGCCGTGAAGACCATGGCCGACAAGGAAAAGGTGCTTGAGCGCGCCGGCAACAAGCCGCGCAAGGGGCGTGTTGACCTCAAGCTTGTCGCGCCGGACAAGAGAAAGCGGAACTTCGAGGAATACATCCCGGTGTTGACGGAGAAGCAGGCCGTTGAAGAGGCCAAGCGCTGCCTTGCGTGCGGGTGCGGAGCCGGCTGCGAAATATGCGCCGACATATGCAAGATGTTCGCTTGGAGCATAGACGCGAACGGCAAAGCCGTTCTCGATGAGGACAAGTGTGTCGCCTGCGGCATGTGCCTGCACCTCTGTCCGAACAAGAACATCGAGATGGTCCAGACCGGCACAAAAAACATGCTGAACTAAGCGGGGGCGAATGAAAACACTGATTGACATCGGGTGGGACGAGCTGCAGCAGATGAGCCTGGCGGAGAAGTCCGCCTGTTTCAGCCAGGACGGCCGGCTTTACCACGTCCTCCTCGCGCAGCAGTTCAACAGGGAGGTGCTCGAAGAGCTTTGCGACATGGCCACCACCATACGCCAGATAGCGAAGACGAAGGCGGGCATGGACTTCCTGCGGAGCCAGCTCACGCACAAGACGGGTATGCTCTACTTCTCGCAGCCGAGCAGCCGCACGTTTCTCTCGTTCCACTCCGCGTGCCAGGTGCTCGGCATGCAGATTGTCGAGGTGCGCGACACGTCCACATCGAGCGAGATGAAGGGAGAGACGCAGGAAGACTCCGTACGCACCTTCAGCTCGTTCTCGGACGTTATCATCATGCGCAATGCGGTGGGCGGCCTCGCCGAGAAGATGGCGTGGACCCTTTCGCGGACCGAGCGCCCCGTGCCGATAATCAATGCGGGTTCGGGCAAGGACCAGCATCCGACCCAGGCGCTGCTCGATATCTACACCCTGCGCCGGAGCTTCGAAAAGCGCGGCGGGATTGACGGCAAGACCGTGTTGTTCGTGGGCGACCTTGCCAGAGGCAGGACAGTCAGATCCCTCGCGCAACTGCTGACGAACTACGAAAGGGTCAAGCTCATGTTCGTCGCCCCGAAGTCATTGCAGATAGGGCGGGACATACTCGACATTCTGGATGCAAAACAGGTGGAATACGAGGTGGCGGATGATTTCGCGAAGGTCATTCCCAAGGCCGATGCCATATACATGACGCGCATCCAGGACGAGTGGGACGAGAAGAAGGGCGAGAGCGGTAAGATAGACATCTCGGCTTTCAGTTTCCGGACCGAGCATCTGGCGCTGATGCGGCCGCACGCTGTTCTCATGCATCCGCTGCCGCGCCGACAGGAGATCGAGGTGGAAGTGGATCACGATCCGCGCGCCATGTACTGGCGGCAGGTCCGGAACGGCATGTGGGTCCGCGCGGCGCTGCTCGTACACATCTTCGACTGCTACGACAACATCCGCGGCTTCCGCGGCGCTTAGCTCCTTAATTTTCATTTGTTCGACTAAATGAGTCAAACAACTGGCTTCGACGTTGATAACATGTTCTCAGTC
>JAGYMT010000153.1 GCA_018400335.1 Kiritimatiellia bacterium
TTCCACAGAGCCTCAAACTAACCCTTAACCGCCACTCTTACTCGGATACGCTTACCCGACCCGCTTAACCGCCACTCTTACTCGGATACACTTACTCGACCCGCTTATGCGAGTCCTTCTCGCTGACACTCATAGCGCCATTCATCAACGGAATATCCCCCGGAAAACCCAGAAGGGCCTCAACGAAGTTGGCTAGGCCTCGGTCTTCTGCTCGGGTTCCGGCTCGGGTTCGGGTGTTTGTTCCGGCGCCGGCTCCGGCATTGACTCTTGAGCGGGTTCAGGTGCGGCGGCCGCCTGGGCGGGCGCTTCGGGTTCTGCCATGAGTCCCTTCTTCGCCTTACTCAAGAGGCTCGCTACAATTTCCGAAACCTGCGCGCCCTTCTTCCGCCACTCCTCGACCTTTTCAAGATTGAGGTGGAAATTTTTTTCCTTCCGCTTGGGATCGTACCATCCGAGACTTTCGAGATACTTGCCATCCCGCGCGGAACGCGAGTCCGTGGCTACTATGCGGAAACACGGATCATTGTTGGCGCCTGTTCTACGACATCTGATCTTAACAGCCATTATTTTCCTCCACGAATTGCATCAAAGCCAATAACATTACACAAATCAGCGAACCGTATCAAGCAGTATTTTTAGCGTCCTTATCTGGAACGGACGGAAATCCATGGCCACCCTGCCGTTCCTGGAGGGGAGCGTTTTCTCTTCCCTCTCCATTAAGTCAACCTCCATGACGCGCCGGACGGGCAGCGCGCAGCTGAAGATGCGGCGGCCGCGGCAGCCGTGCGCTTCATATAGCCGTACGATAACGGCATCATCATCCTCGGCCTTCTTGACGGTTTCGATTATGACGTTGTCGCCCGATATTGCCATGGCCGAAGACCGAGGAGCCAGGCGGCCCGGGCCCGCCTTGACAACCGACACCGCGGCTGGCATGTTCAGTTCATACCCCGCCCGCACCACGCCGTTCGTGAAGCTGCCGGTGTGCGGGAAGATCGAGTAGGTGAACGAGTGCGTCCTGTTGACATCGGCGTTGACGTCGGGCGATTTCGCCGCGCGCAGCAGGCTGAGGGATATCACGTTTCCGAATGTGTCGTACCCGTACTTGCTGTCATTGAGAAGCGCCACGCCGTAATCGCCCTCCGACAGGTCGGCCCACTTCTGGGCCGGCACCTCGAACCTCGCGAAATCCTCCGGCCTGTTCCAGTGGGTGGGCCGCTCGACGCTCCCGAACTGGATCTCATAGCGCGCCTTCTCGGAGCGGACGTTGACGGGAAAGGAGACTTTCAGCAGCACGTCCTTTTCATCGCCCCATTCCACGTTCGTCTCGAAGTCCAGACGGCAGGAGCCTGCGCACAGGATAACGTCCTGCGTGATGAAGGATCTGCCGATCGCCCGTTTGAATCGGACAACAGAGCGAACGGGTCCGCGCTCAATGACCCGCGCGGAAACAAGCCGACCGTCGGTTTCGAGCGGCTTCTCCTTGTAGAAGATGTCAATATCCCATGCCGACTCGCTGACTGCCGTTTTGTCCTCATACAGTATAAACCTGTTGCCCGGCCTGCCCGGCTGGAGAACGTCGCGGCCGGCGAGCTTGTCGAATACGCGGCTGACCCGTCCAAGCCGGTCGAAAACGACGCGCAACCTTTCGTTTTCCATTCCCCGCGCGCTTGCCTTGACGGACGGGGCGGAAACTTCGCCGCTGGAGAGGTGGAACAGAGCGTGGCCCATGGAGGGGGCGGTTGCGCGGAAGCGCACGCGCCCGTCATGCCCGACCTGGGCGGGCTCGGGAGGACAGTCCGGCGCGGTGGCTGTATAATTGCTGCTCCGGGCCATTCCCTTGATGCTCAGCTCGGCAATGCAGTTTCTCTCCCATGACAGCGGATTGAAAACGAGCACGGGAATGCCCTTTCCTCGCGTATCCACCTTCGCGGCAAGGCGCGCGAGGGACTGTTTCCTCACGTTTGCCGCGATTTCGAAGACTTTCGAATAATCGCGATCGGAGTCTTTGTACACAGGTCCGATCGAGCTGCCGGGCAGGATGTCGTGAAACTGATTCAGCAGGACGAGCTTCCATGCCTCGTTCAGACTCTTCTGGTCATAGCGTCCGCCGAGCGGCATCCCCAGCGATGCGAGGATCTCGGCCTCTCTCAGGCGGATCTCGGACTGGCGGTTATTCCTCTTGTTCCATGCCTGGGTCGTATAGGTGCCGCGGTGGAACTCGAGGTAAAGCTCGCCGATCCACGAAGGCAGATCAATGGAATCCTTATCAAGGCGGTTAAAGAACTCCTTCGGGGTCATCGGCACGAGTTTGGGCATGCCCTCGATATTGCGATAGCGCCGCATGCGTTCCAGCATCATCCTGTTCGGTCCGCCCCCGCCGTCGCCGTATCCGAAGAGGATAGCCTGTATGGGAGAACGGTCCTTCTCCCGATAATTGCGCTCGCCCATCATCATTTCCGGGGCGTGCAGGTCCGAATTGTAATTATCGGTGGGGAGGAAGTGAGCCAGCACCCGCGACCCGTCTATGCCTTCCCATCGGAAGGAATGGTGGGGAAAATTAGTGAACTGGCTCCAGCTTATCTTCTGGGTAAGGAAATAGTTGATGCCGCTGCGCTTCAGAATCTGCGGTGTGGCGGCGGAATATCCGAACACGTCCGGCAGCCACAGGCACACGGCGTCCCTGTCGAATTCGCGCTTGAAGAAACGCGTTCCGAACAGAACCTGGCGGACCAGGCTCTCGCCGCCGGTGATGTTACAATCCGCCTCCACCCACATGCAGCCCACGGGCATGAACTGTCCTTTCTCTATCTTCGCCCTCATCCGTCTGTAAAGGGAGGGGTAGTTGTCCCGGGTGAATTCGAACAGATGCGGCTGACTCTGCGCGAACTTGAACTCCGGGTAGTTATCCATCAGTTCGAGAACGTTGGAGAAGGTTCGTCCGCACTTTCGTATCGTTTCGGCCAGAGGCCACAGCCATGCAACGTCAATATGGCTGTGCCCCATGCAGGCAAAGGTCTGGGCCGAGGAGTTGGCCTTGCGTGCAAGGACGGGCTTCAGGATGCGCCTCACCGCGGCGGCCTGCGTTTCAAGCGCCTGGCGGGCGGGCGTGCCGTAATCGAACAAGTTGACGGCCCGGCCCAGTGTGAAGATGATCGTGGCCCGGCGGGTGTCGTCTTCCGGCAGCGCCGAGCGGAGCCGGCTCTTGTTCCAAAAGGAGATATGCTGAGGATCGGCGACCATGTCGGCGAGCGAGCAGAGGTCCCAGTATGCGTCCTGCACGCAGCGGTTGAGAATGGCGATATGCGGCGCGCGCATCGGCGCCGATTTGCCGGTCTTCCATCCCTCGATGGAGCCGCCAGCCACGCCCTCGATCAACAACTCGACCTTCTCGCCGCCCTTTGCGCGCTTGAACAGAATATATTCGGACCGTCCGTAGTCCAGCGCCTGGACCGGCGCGCCCTCCCGGAAAATCAGGCACTCGCCGCCTGTTTGAAAATGGAGCGCAACCGTCTCGTTCCTGAACCAGCGCGGTATTGTGAATCGAAGCCTGAACCAGCCTGTTCTCGTGTCCCGGCCCCAGAAATGACCGTCCGCGACAGGCTTGAAATTCAGCTTGCGCGCCTCGTCCGGCTTGAGGAATTCGCGCGTCTCGGCGATGGCCGCATCGGACACAGGCGTGTGATTTGTCCAGATGAAGCGCTGCCCTATCTCCTCTATTCTCTTGTGTATCTTCAGCAGGTGTACGCGCTCGAGATTCTTCATTCCCTGGTCGCTCATATTCTTTCTCCGGCGGAAGTTATGTTCATGCTGTTCCCATCATATCATCTTGATTCCGAGGATTCTGCACAATCCGCGCAACACCCGGCGCTGGTCGCCATGAGCCAGGATGTAGTGCTGGCCCATGACCTTGTCCTGGAAATCCGGCATTAGGACGTCGAGGTCGATCGCCAGACTGGGCAGTTGCGGCGCGGGCGGCTGCCAGCCGGCTTCCTCCCATTGCGGCGGCGGCATGGCCTCTCCCGTTGCAACGTGGAGGCAGTAGTCCGGGCCGCAATTGGCGAGCCGGGCGAGTGTCGCACGGCCGGTCTTGATTCTTGATACATTGAGCAGGCCCTCTCCGAATCCGCCGAACGCCGTGGGCGTGATGCGCACCGGGCCCTCGACGACCAGCGGTGGCACGTAATCGGGCACGCCCATAAGCACGCCCTTTTCGAGGAAATCGTAGAACTCAAGGTAGGCCGCGGCCTGTCCGGTGAGGCAGTGGACCATCAATTGCGTGGCGGCGCCGAGCGTGTCGTTTTCAGGGATCGTGCAGATATCGGGCTCGGCGGCGTGTAGCAGGGTCATGGCGCCCGCGGGCGCGAACTGGAAGAATTTCTTCACGCCGTCCACGTCCTTAAAGGAGATGGCGCCGTAACCCCGTTCGCGGATCTTGTTCCGCAGGGCCGTGAAGAGCCGTATGGTGTTTTCGATGGTCAGGGGCCGGGGTTTGGCGGTGAATTCCCAGTGCGTTTCCATCCAGCTTCGCCACTCGTCAATATCGGCCTTGCCGCAAGCGGCCATTGCGCGTTCGATCTCGAGCATTTCAAAAAACTCGACCTCTATCCCGGTCCGGGCCCGAAGCGAAACGCCGTCATACAGGGTTCCGTAGAGGTTCATGTCGCGGAAGCCCATCTGCCCGATACGCGCTCCGCGCAGGAGTCTCGCAGCCTTGGCGGCCCGGGCGAAATCCATTATCTCTTCCACCGGCGGGGGGCTGTCAACCCGTTGTGCCACATACTCGAACACGTAGCCCATGTCCGCCATCGGCTTGCGCAGCGCGGTGGTGCCGGCCTGCGGGGCGGCGGTGACGATCCGGCCGCCCTCTGTCCATCCGGCCAGGCCCCAGAGAACCATTGGGCAGTGCCGGAACCGGTCAATCACGGCGAACACTGCATGGGATGGTATCCAGCCCGCTATGCAGATAAGCAGGACATCAAAATCCCGTTTCTCCAACTCCTCGACCGCGCGCCGTGCGTCCTGTCCGGCCGGATCGTCGCTCACGGGCGCCGTTTCGAAAATATCCAGCTCATCCGCGGGCAGCGCGTCGCGCGCATCGCGGCAGAGTTTTTCCACGAGCTCGCGCGGAGTGTTCACCTCTCCGAATCCAACGAAAGCAGCCTTGATTTTGCGCATCATCATCTCCTGAGTAACGTTTCAAAAACGGAGTCATGCCCCGATCGGCAATTCTGATTATGGACTTGACCCCGGCGACCCCGCGTTGCGCGGGGCAAGCCTTGCGCCTGCCATGCCTTTGGCATGGTCGCCGGTAAATGAGGTTTTTGGGGAAAAGCGCGCTTTCCCCCAAAAAACCTCTCGCTCCTGCCGGATAAACCGGCAGGGGACATGCCAAAATGCGAACGGCTGTGCCCGGATTGTCTGTCACGGCAAACTTTACCTTTCCT
>JAGYMT010000154.1 GCA_018400335.1 Kiritimatiellia bacterium
ATTAGATGCTGAGATGATTTCGATCCGTTTGGAAGTCGACAGTTGAAGACTTGGACGGAAGATTTGTATTGCGCGCCGGCGCCCGATGCGCAAGTATATCGCCCCGATGCGTGGAAGCGTAAGTTATGAAAACCATGATTGCAGTTGACCCCGGCGGAACGAAGTGCTCCGCCCTGCTTGCCGATCCGGACGGCAGGGTTCTTAAATTCAACCGCCTTGTGGGCAGGAACGCCACGGGCCGGCACCTCTCATCCATCGCAGCCGCCTGCAAACCGCTGCTCAGCGCTTATGACGGCAGCCCCCTGTGCGTGACATCCGTCGGGAAGATGCTGACCATCCCCGCCGCGAGACGTATGTTCAAGAAGGAATTCGAAGTGCTCGAAGTAATGAGGAGGCTCTTTGGCGCGGAGTTCGAGTACATAGCTGTCAGTGAGGCGGAGGCCGCGCTGGCCGTGGCCGGCGAGGAGCACGGAATCGTGGCGCTTTCCGGCACGGGCGCTTTTGTCCATTTGATCATGGAGGATGGCGCTGTTGACCATCTTGACGGAAGGGGCCCTTTGATCGGCGACTTGGGGGGCGGCTTCTGGATAGGTCAAAGCGCGTTGCGCGCAATGACCCGCGGCCTGATGCATCCCAGGCATGCCACGTCGCTCAGGCGCGCGATCGGAACGATGATGGAGCCCAGGGAATTCTGGAAGATCGCGCTGTTCAATGTCAAGGCGGGCGACCGCAAAACGGTTGCCGCCCTCGCCGCGGTGGTCAGTCGCGAGGCTGAGGCGGGTGACAGGGTGAGCAGGGAAATCCTGCTCGCCGCGGCGCGCGAGCTTTCGGAAACGGTGTTCGACGCCCTCGACAAGCACGATCTGCTGAAGTCGGACTACCCGCTGTTCGGAACCGGCGGCGTGATATGCGGCTCGGATATCTTCTGGAACAATTTTATCGAAAACGTCAGGACCTTCGCGCCCAACCTCCGGTTCGGAAGGCTGATGTCGCACCCCGCCGTGGCCGGGGTGGCGCTCGCCGGCGCAAGGAAACTCATGGAGAAGGCTTCCTACGAGCTGTACAGGCGCAACCTGCTCGAGTCCTGTCCGCTCGGCCATTCAACGGAGATTGCCCAGGAAAAACCGTCCGGCGCCCGCACCGATTCCGCCCGCCCGGCGGGACGCTCACACCCCGCCGGATCGAAAAGGGGCGGGGATGGGGACGACGCGCGGCGCGCTTTCTGGACGGAGCAGATGGATGCGGCTTTCGGTTTCATGGAGAAAATCCTCGACTATCCGGTGGAGGAGTGCGGCGAGCCGCTGGTTGACCTTGAACAAGTCGTGGATGAGTCAGGCGTGATCGTCGAGTTCTCGCACACCAGGCTCGCGGGCAGGCACCAGCGCCTCTTCCGGCTCCGCGAGGGGCTGATCGAGGACTTCGTGGGCGTTGCCGGGGATATGAACAGGAAGGGCTGGGTGCTCAAGGTGGAGGATGCTTACCGGACCACGGCGATGCAGAAGGCCCTGGCGTTGCAAGAAAACGTGCTCGACGTCGTGCTTAAGCGGGTTATCTGGGAAAACGGCGGCGCCATCCCGGCCCCCGATTTGTTCTTCCGCCGGCTGAGCGTGCTGGTTGCAACCCGGCCGGGCACCGGCACACACATGTCCGGAAGCGCGATTGATATTTCCGTACTCCGGATGGACGACCGTTCCGAGCTGGACAGGGGCGGACCATACCTCGAACTTTCGGAACTCACACCCATGTCTTCGCCGTTCGTGTCGCGGGAAGCCTCTGAAACGCGGGACGAGATCACCGCGCTGATGCGCGAGCGCGGTTTTATGGCCTATCCTTACGAGTTCTGGCATTACAGCAAGGGCGACGCCTTCGCGGAGTGCCTGGGGAAATCCGGGCGTCCCGGCCGTTACGGCCCCGTTGCCTTCAATGCCGCGGCGGGAGTCGTCGAGGCCCTTGAGCATCCGCGCGATTCGCTGCATGATCCGGCAGACATCGAGTGGCGTGTTGAGCGGGCCCTTGATCGGGCGGCCGCCGCCGCAAGGCGCTGATCCTAAAAAGAGCAGTTCGACAGGATGGGCAGGATAAATATCTTGTAGATCATGACTGTCCGCCGCAGGTGTGACTTGTCCGCCGCAGGTGTGATTATCTGTCAAAAAGAATCTTAATAGCCGGATTCAGGATGAACCGACGAAATACGTTATCGCGCAGAGGCGCGGAGGCGCAGAGATCGAGACATATTGGTTCAATCTTACATCTCTGCGCCTCCGCGCCTCTGCGGGAGATGATTTCTATTTTCCATGCGGTGGCAATGGATCGCGCTCACAAATGAGATCCCACTTCCGCGTAGCGGGCTTTCCGTTCCTCCGGGCTCAACGCAAGAAAGCCGTCTATCGAGGCGAGCATCGCTGGCTTGTCGGTGGGGAGACGGCCTTCGACGCGCACGTAATTGTTCGCATGGTCGCAGACGACATTGGAAGTCACTCCGTCGAGCTTCTCAATAAGCCGCCTGAGCTCCAGCACCGTTCCCTCGGCCGACTGGGGGATGAATCGGCCGGAGTGCACTTCGCTCCAGAGCGGACATTCCGCGCCGCTCCCGTAATCGTCGGCCGTGTAAAGCCAGATTCTCCTGAGCCGGACGAAGTCGGGGTCCGCCCGATTGACGACTTCCGCCGTTCCATCCACATGCTCCTGCCAGCGGTCCGCCCCTCCGAGCCCTAAAAGAACGTAGAATGAAACCTCAATGCCCGCTTCCTTCAGCAGCCGCCCGGCTTCCACCGCGATTTCCGGGGTCAGCCCCTTTCGATGATATTTAAGAACACCGGCGTCACCGGATTCGAGGCCGATATGCACCCTGTTCAAACCGGCTTTCGCAAGACGCATCACTCCCGCTTGCTTCATCTTCCAGATGGTCGAAGCGCGGGCGTAGCAGGTGAGGCGCCGCAGTTCCGGAAAGGTCTCGCGCAAGAACCGGCAGACCTCCGTGAAGGTTTCCACCCCGGCCTGGAGCGGGTCGGCATCTCCGAGAAACGCCGTGCCGCCGGAATTGCGGCTGCGTTCACGAAGCAGCCTGATATCGCGCTTGATATCCTCGATCGGCCGCACGGAGAATCCGGGCTCTCCGAGCCGGGGATAGATTCCGCAGAAGCGGCAGCGGTTCCAGCGGCAGCCGCGGGTGACGCGAACGAGGATGCTGCGCCATTCGCTCGGCGGCCGGATCACAAGCTGCTCGGGTTTTTCATCGCGGGAGGTCATACGCTCTTCCCCGCCGGCTCACAGCTCCACGAGCTCGTAGTCCGGCGAGCCCAGTCCAAGTTCGGCGGCATAGGCGAACATGGAGCGGTAGTCAATCTCGCCCGCCTCCCGCACGATATCCCTGCCGCAAGTCTTTTCGAGGAGGTCCGCCGTGGCGGCATCCGCCGCAACGACGTCGCGCGATGCCACAATTCCCACATCATTGCAGAGTGCCTCATCACGATCGCCAAAGCAGTCGCAGCCTTTCTGGAAATGGCGGATCACGTTCAGATACAGGATGGCGGGGCCCAGCAGCGCGCGCACCGCCAGGCAGTATTCAACAAGCTTCTCCTGCAGGAGGGTGCCCGTAACGTTCCAGTCGAAATCAATCGCGTTGAACGGGCACACGGAGAAGCACTGTCCGCAGCCCACGCATCGGTCCGGCGCGAGCTTCGCCTTCTTCTCGATGACGATCGCGTTCTCCGGGCACCACTCGGCGCACTTGCCGCAGGCGGTGCAGCGTTTTTCGAGAAAGTCCGGGTGGCTTCCATGGTGCATGCTCAGCTTCCCGCCGCGGCTCGCGAGTCCCATGGCCACGTTCTTCATGGCGGCGCCGAAGCCCGCCGCGGGATGACCCGTGGGATGGGTGACGACCACCAAACCCTGCATCTGCGCGACCGCGCTGCCTATGTATGCTGTTCGGCAATGCCTGGCGCCCGGGACCTCGACATCCACCTTGTCGGCCCCGCGCAGTCCGTCGCACATGACAACGGGGCAGTGGATCTCGCCGGGTGTGAAGCCGTGATCGTAGGCCTGCATCAAGTGGTCGGCTGCGTTGCTCCGTCTGCCCCGGTACAGGGTGGAGCTTCCGGTGAAAAATGGCTTGCCCCCGAGCCGGGCGATGCGGGCTGCCAGCGCGGCCGTCACCTCCGGCTTCACGTGCCCGGTGCCATCCTGCTCGCCCACGTGCTGCAATATGCCCACAAGGGCGTCTTTCCGGACCAGCTTCGCAAGCCCGGCGGCGTCCACCAGCTTTACGGCCTTCTCGCCCGCGCTCTCCTGCGTTTCACCGGTGTGAACCGGAATGAACCAGACTTGTGTTTTCATTTGAACTCCTCCAACCTTAACTCTGCCCGCGAAGAATCGGCTTGTCAATGAGGAATTACTGGGACGGGAATGCTGGAATGGTGGAATGGTGTATAGTTGCTCCATCCTTCTAGTATTCCATCCTTCCAATCTTCCATGGGGATTAAACATTTTTCTCCTTGAGATGCCGGGGTTCTCTGTTAATCTCTCCACCGAACCTCGCGCAGGGCGCGGCGCCGGTCGTAGCGCCGGCAGCGGCCGGATGTTGTGAATAACCATCGGAGAAGGGAAGGATTTGTCATGAGCGGACCAAAAGTGACCGTTATAGGGGCGGGCAGTTATTTCTTCGGCAAGCCGATAATCTACAAGTTCGCCACGAGCGGCATCATGGCGGGCGGCACCCTCGCGCTGGTTGATACCGACCCGGCCGTGCTGCGGACGATGATGAAGCTGGCCCGGCGCGTGCTCGGAGCGGGCAAGTCCGGCGTGAAGGTCATCGGATCCACGAACCGCAGGGATGTGATGAAGGATTCGGACTTCATCGTCCTCACCTTCTCCGACCGTAACGCATACCATCGCGGGATTGACACCAGGATTGCCATGGAACACGGCATTCGCATGTGCAGTTCCGATACGATCGGACCCGGCGGCATATTCCGCGCGATGCGCGAACTGCCGAGGGCTCTGGACATGGCGCGCGATGCCGCACGCCTCGCGCCGAACGCATGGATGATCAACTTCGTCAACCCTTCCACGGTTATGGGCATGGGGCTAAGGCGCTATGCGCCGGACGTGAGAAGCTTCGCTCTGTGCGACGGGCATCACGAACCTTACAACACGCTGCAATGGTGCAAGACCGTCGGTATTCTTCCGGCGGCTGCGGAGCGCGTTCCGCCCGAGGTCGCCAATAAGCTGGAGCTGAAAATCGGCGGCGTGAACCATTGCACATGGATAGTCCGCTTCCGCTACGACGGAAAGGACATGATGCCGCGGCTGCGCCGCTTTGCGAACGCGCAGCGGAAGAAAGAGCTCTCCGAGCCGGGCGGTCATGCCAAGGCCCGCTACAATGCGACCTACGCCGCGCAGTTGTTCGACATCTACGGCGCCTATCCCACGGCCGTTTCGCA